>NZ_LOYN01000014.1:0-73968 GCF_001526325.1 Burkholderia sp. MSMB1826 | reverse complement strand
GCGTACTTCGATCGGCTGGGTGTGCCCCGACTCTCATAACCTCAACTTCCCGAACCGCCCGGTGCGGACCCGCATGCCGGGTGGTGTGGCAGGGGTACGGCCTCATGGCCGTCCCCTATGCCGATTCCGCGCGCCGGCGTCGCGCGTCAGCCTTCCTTCAGCACGAGCGCACGCGCATACAGCGTGTTGCGCGATGCGCCCGTGAGCGCGGCCGCGAGCCTGGCCGCGCTCTTCACCGGCACCTCTTCCAGCAGCAGCCTGAGCAGCGCGTCGTGCGCGGTATCGTCGGCTTCGCCGCTTGCCGCCGGTGCGCCTTCGACGACCAGCACGAACTCGCCGCGCTGCCGGTTCGCGTCGCCGGCGAGCCAGCTCCGTCCTTCGGCCAGGGTGCCCTGGAACAACTCCTCGTGTAGCTTGGTGAGCTCGCGCGCGATCAGCAGCCGGCGCGTGGGGCCGAGCGCGTCGGCGAGCGCGGCGACGGTTTCGGCGATCCGGTGCGGCGCTTCATAGAACACCAGCGCGTACGGGTGCGAGGCCAGCGCCTGCAGCGCGGTCGCGCGCTGCTTCGCCTTCGGCGGCAGGAAGCCCGCGAACGTGAACGCGCCGGCCCAGTCGCCGGCCACGCTCAGCGCGGTCACGGCCGCGCTCGGGCCCGGCAGCGGAACCACCGTGAAGCCGGCGGCACGCACGGCGTCGACGAGCCGCGCGCCGGGGTCCGAGATGCCGGGCGTGCCGGCGTCCGACACGTAGGCCACGCGTTCGCCGCCACGCAGCAGCTCGATCACGCGCTGCGCGGCTTCGCGTTCGTTGTGCTCGTGCACGGCGACGAGCGGTTTCGAGATCCCGTAGCGGGCGAGCAGTTGGCCCGTGTTGCGGGTGTCTTCGGCCGCGATGCGGTCGGCGAGGCCGAGCACGTGCAGCGCGCGCAGCGTGATGTCGGCCGTATTGCCGATCGGCGTGGCGACCACGTAGAGCGCGGCGTCCGGGTAGTGCTGCGTATGCGCGAGTTCGAGGAGGGCAGTCATGGCAGGCAAGGCACGCAATCGCGGCACGAACGGAACAAGGACGGCATTGTGCCACGCGGCGCCGGCCCGGCCGGAGGGCGCGTGCGGTCGGCCGCCTTCGGGCGACAACTTTTCCGGCGCGGCGCGATCCAAGCCGGTCGGTGCGGCGTTCGAGCAGCGCGCGCGGCAGTTTCTCGAGCGCCGCGGTCTCGGGTTCGTCGCCGCGAACGTGACGATGCGCGGCGGCGAGCTCGATCTCGTGATGCGCGAGCCCGACGGCATGCTCGTGTTCGTCGAGGTGCGCGCGCGGCGCAGCACCCGGCATGGCGGCGCGGCCGCGAGCGTCGGCTGGCGCAAGCGGCGGCGTCTGGTCGCGGCCGCGTTGCAGTTCTGGTCGCGGCACGGCGCCGGCGCCGCGTGCCGTTTCGACGTCGTCGCGTTCGAGGCCGGACGGCTCGCGTGGCTGCGCGACGCATTTCGTACCGACGACGCGTAGTCGCGAGCTGTGACGAGATGTAAAGAGTTCTTGCCGGACCCCCGGAGAGGGCGCCGGAGTACGGTAAACTCGCCGCACCCACGATGTCGCGCGAGTTGTGCCGCGCGCCCAGTTCACCAGGAATCGATGTCAGTCGAACGTATTCAGCAACAATTCCGCGACAGCGCCGCGCTTCATGCCGAAGCGGCCGACGCGCTGTCGCTGCCGATCGCAGCCGCGGTCGATGCGATGTTCGCCGCACTGGCGAACGGCAACAAGATCGTCGCGTGCGGCGACGGCCCGTCGGCCGCCGCCGCGCAATACCTCGCCGCGTCGCTCGTCGGCGGTTTCGAGCGCGAGCGTCCGGGCTTGCCCGCGATCGCGCTGGCCACCGACGCGTCGCAGGCCGGCCTCGCGGGCGCGGCGGCCGTCGAGCAGTTGTTCGCGCAGCAGGTGCGCGTGCTGGGCCAGACGGGCGACGTCCTGCTGGTGCTCGACGCGGGTGGCGCATCGCCGCGCGTGCTCGCGGCGATCGACGAAGCGCACGAGCGCGAGATGACCGTCGTCGCATTGACGGGCGGCAACGGCCACACGGTCGCGGCCGCGCTGTCCGACACCGATATTCCGATCAGCGTGCCCGCCGTTCGCGCGGCGCGCATCCACGAAGTCCATCTGCTGACCATCCACTGCCTGTGCGACGGCATCGACGCGATGCTGCTGGGTGAGGATTGAACGAAGGAGAGCCGTCGATGAATCAAAGCCGCGTCAAACAGACGCTCGTCAGAACCACGCTGCTCGCCGCGCTGACGGCGGGCCTCGCCGTGTCGCTGCAGGGTTGTGTGCTCGGAGTCGTGGGCGCTGCGGCGGGCGGCGGCGCGCTGATCGCGACCGATCGCCGTACGCTCGGCGCGCAGACGGAGGATCGCGAGATCCAGGTCAAGTCGCTCACGCAGATCAACAACGGGCTGCCGGACCAGTCGCACGTGAACGTGACGGTGTTCAACCGTCGCGTGCTGCTGACGGGCGAAGTGCCGAACGATGCGTCGAAGCAGCGCGCCGAGGAAATCGTGCGCGGCATCAACAACGTGAACGGCATCGTCAACGAGCTGTCGGTCGAGCCGGCGTCGTCGCTGTCGTCGCGCGCGAACGACTCGTACCTCGAAGGGCGCGTGAAGTCGGAGCTGATCGCGACGAAGGGCATCTCGGCGAACTATTACAAGGTCGTCGCCGAACGCGGCAATCTTTACCTGATGGGCCTCGTGACGGTGGATGAGGGCAATCGCGGTGCGGAAGCCGCGAGCCAGGTGCCGGGCGTCGAGAAGGTCGTGAAGGTGTTCCAGTACGTGAAGCCGCAGGACGCGCAGGCGCTGCAGGACGCGTCGCCGGCGAGCGGCGCATCCGGCGCGCAGGCGGCCGCCGCGCCGGCGGACAGCGCGACGGTCGGCGCGGTGCCGGACGCGTCGGTGCAGTCCGCGCCGCTGCAGTCGCCCGCGCCGATCTCGAATTCGTCGAGCGTGCATCCGGGCAATCCGAAGGCGAAGGCGCAATGACGGGCATGCGGATGAAGCAGATGAAACGATGGATGGTGCAGGGCGCCGCGGCTGCGGCGTTCGCGGCCGGCACGCTGGGCGTCGCTCATGCGGACGTCGGCGACGGCCTGAAGGTGGCGCGCAGCAACGCGTGCATGGGCTGCCATGCGGTCGACCGCAAGCTCGTCGGCCCGTCGTTCAAGGATATCGCCGCGCGCTACAAGTCCGATCCGCAGGCCGTGGCCAAGCTGTCGAAGAAGGTGAAGGACGGCGGCTCGGGCGTCTGGGGCGCGATTCCGATGCCGGCGCATCCGCGCATGAGCGATGCCGACGTCCGTTCGGTGGTCGAATGGGTATTGGCGGGGGCGCCGTCGAAGTAACGCGACGGGAGTGACGTAACCCCTATTGCCAAGCGCGGAAATGCGTGTGTATGATGGTCGACTGTTGGGGCGGTAGCTCAGCTGGGAGAGCGTCGCGTTCGCAATGCGAAGGTCGGGAGTTCGATCCTCCTCCGCTCCACCATAAATTCCAGTAAAAACAACGTACTATGAGACAGGAACCATATTTTTGCCCCAAGTGCAAAGATATGCTTCCCTGACAAAGTGCAACGTTATGCTTCTCGAACAACAAAGCCGGCCTTGTGCCGGCTTTGTTGTTTGGACGTAGCTGGACGGATGCCGTGGCGCGTCAACTAATGACACAGGTGAACGTGCGAATCTCAGTTTGAGTTTTGGGCGTCGCCTCAAGCCAGAGCGAGGCCGCAAAGAAGAGGCAGTCGCGTATCGGTGCCGTCCACGGAACCGAGAACCAAGGCCGCGGCTTGCTCCTGTTGCGCCATCACGAAATCGTAGACACGGAGCGCCCGCCGGCTGACTTCTGACATGCTGTCATCGTGCATCCGATGACGAAGCGCCTCGATCTGTTTCTTGACCTCAATAGACATATCCAAATCGAGGCGGGCCTTGGCTGCTTTCGTGTTGAGCACATTTCATACGCAATAGCTGGACAGGACTTGGCCGTCACGGTAGCCCAGGCGCTTGTGTGAGGAGACGCGGGCAGTTGGTGTGCGCTCGCTCATGAAATTCGTTTCCCCTGTTGAAATTGTGCCCGCACGCTCAAAGCCTTGCGGCTGGAGGCATGCAGGTGGCGGGGCGACCAGACAGGCTGGGCCGCCGCGGGCTGATCTGGTCAAGACCTGTAGAATCACCCATACTCTCGCAGGGTCGATGCCTCCCAAGGTGGGCGAAAGCAGGGGCTCTATTCGGGTCGAGTACGTTTTCGACCAAGCCACAGAAAAAGGGGGATGGAGAGCGGCGATCTGCCCCGCTAATGCGGCGATCCGAGTCGAATCATCTCTTGCGCCACCCAAATATTGCTGGAAGGAGGCGCTGACATTCTCTCAGACGTGTTCTTAACCCTTCTTCATTTTTTTGATGCACATGCTTGATGACAAGGCGATAAGAAAAGCTCTAATTTCGATGTTGAATGCACGAAGCCCGAAGCCGAAATTGCTTGTCCAGGAACTAGGCGTGCACAACAGTAACGCTATTGTCGACGTTGCCGCGATTTATTCCGAGCTTCACGGGTTTGAGATTAAGGGTGAAGGCGACAGCGTTTCTCGCGTAGCCAAGCAGTCAAAATATTATAATCTTTCCTTCCCAAAATTAACCCTGGTGACTACATCGAATCACCTCGGGTGGGCTACGAAAAATCTTCCGAGCTTTTGGGGAATTATTTTGGCTAAATGTGCTTCATCGGGTGTGGTTTTAAGCTATATCAGGGCTGCTCGGAATAACCCCGATTTCTGCAAGGAAACATCATTGCTAATGCTTTGGAAGGATGAGTTGTTGAATTTGACAAGCAAAAATGAATCAATAAAAACAAAAAAGAGTGATACGCGAGCAGAATTGGCAACCAAAATTGCATCAAAACTTACAAAGGATCAGGTCACAACTCTGCTCGCAGAATCTATTGAGATTCGTCAGCAAGCTAAACGGCATCTACAATAAAGGTGATGTGCGATGAAAGTGTAGCCTTTAGCCACGAGCTCGGGCTTCCCCCGCGTTTGGCTCGCTTTGTAGTCAATGTACTCCGATCGTAGATGTATTTATCTCCAAACGAATAGGCTGGCTTTCGGTAGAATGGCTTGGCTACTATTGCGTCCGCGATATCGAAATACTGTCCATAACCGTTTGGATGTGTCTTGAAAGCTCCGCCTCGCACAACAAAATAGCGCGTGTCGTAGGTATAAAAAACCTTTGGTGCTGCCACACCTTGAACAAGCCATATCTCCAAATCTAGATCGGAGTACTCTGGGCTAACAAGTCCGTAGTCTCCGAAATTTGATTTCGATAAAATCGATTTCGATAGCGATGCCTCAATCTTTTTCCAAAGATGCCACTCCTGGCGCTCAATTGAGGTGCTACTGTTTGTCGAAAGTATCGCGGTGATCACAGGTGGAATCGAGGATCCGGTAAATACGATTCTATCAACGTAAAAATCTGCGCAAAGAGAATTGACAAAATTTACTGCGACATCTTTCAATTTGTCGAGATCCGATGCGATAACACGAAAATCAATGATCACGTGTATTTCTCGTGGTTTCGCATCTATCAACAGTGGCCAGATTGCTACTAGGTCGGGCTTTGTGAGCTTGTAGCTCTCGATATCTTCAATAGTGAGCCTAATCGCAACATCACATCCGATCTTCTGAACGGCGGTGAGAGCGGCAGGATTGTGACTTCCATCGCGATTCAATGCCACAACAGGAATAGCGTTTAAATGGGAGACGGCTTGAAGAATGTAAGTATACTGATTTTTCCCGTTTAGGTTAATCGAGTCATCAAGATCGAAATTGTCGATATAGAAATTCGCATCTGGTAAATGCCTCTCGATTTGCCTAACGCCAATTCTAATTCGATCTAAAATCTCACTCTCGGAAATATCTTTGGGCCTCGGTATGTCAAAAAACGGCACTACGCTCTTATTTCGATATCTCTCAAATTCCGCCAAGGCGGATATCTCGTTTTGTTTGAATTTTAAAAACGGCGTATACTCTGGCATCATTCAATCTCCAAGATATCTCGAACATCGATTGAATTTACCAGTTCGGAGAATATTTTGTAATTCCCATTCCGTTTTCTCACCATGCCAGCCGCAATGGCAGGGTGAACGCCCGCTGCTTCCGCCATCTCATAGAGATCTTCTTGATTCATTGATCGATGTACAGCCGCTTTATTCCAAATTCGACGAGGAATCAATGAATCGGCAGCCAATCTGTTTGCCTCAATTTCGATATCGGAGGCGTCATTGTCTTCGTCGAGATTATCAAAAATTGGGCTTTCCAGTTGATCGTAGTGCATTGATACATGTGCTAACTCATGCAGCAATGTAAACCAAAGATGGTCATAACGCGCGTATCTCAAACTTAAGCCGATTACAGGGACTCCATTTGGCAATTTCGCCGTAACACCGTCGAGTTTCATTGATGGAAAGGCCTTCTCGAACACAACTGCAATTCCATAATTCGTGAAAATAAAATCCACGAGGCTGGAAATCGCTGCCGTGTCTGAGCTTCGTGTCGCTATGGCTCTGAGGTCGGCTTGCGATATACCTTTATATTCGATGTCGAGGTTGGCAAGCGATTGAGTGCGTGCTTTTTTCAAAACCTTGCCGAGCCAAACCAGCGTCAACGCTTCGTTTGCATCCTCGCGCTTTCTAAAAAAAACTGTCGAGTCTATCGAAGCCAGCTCGGCGGCGGCATTCATTAGAACCAAGATGTCTGGCTCGCCGGAACCGCGCTTCCTCAGCTCCTTCCAGGGGAGGTTGCTGCTTTGATCAATGAGGATGCGCAATGCATTTTCAATGCGGCGCTCTTTCTCCAAGGAAAAAGATAGCGCCATGAAATCGGAAATGTCATCCATTTGCTACCCCCATCAATGCGTTGGCGGCATCCTCTTGAGCTTCGAAAAACCGCAAATTCTCTTTCCTAGGATCCAGGCCAAGATCAGTCATGCCGATCTTAAGATAATAGGCTTCTGCATTCGGTAAGGAGTGAAGGCAGAAGCCAGGTTGGTATCCAAGATCATTTACGGAGTAATCTATGCAATGTGAAAGAAGAAGTGATCCAACCTGACCAAATTGCTTTGTGTACCCCGGTCGATTCCGATTCCAGCGCGCAGTTGCCAAATAGTCAATGTAGAATATATCATTTCCATTCATCCTGCTCGGTTCGGGATGATAGATAATTGCTATTCCCTGAACTCGGGCCTCAGCGATCATGTAAAACCATTCATACTGCGGGCCTTTGCACTGGAACGCCTTTCTTGACCACTCCCAGTGCCAATCTTCCAAATTATATTGCTTGAATAATTCTTGAAGCTTGACTACATCGTTCTGGGCGTCAGGATTGTTTGCTAGAAGTTCTTGGATAATCTTGGCTTTTTCTTGTCCCCACTCGTAATCTGCTTGGAGTACGTGGGCAATGTTAAAGCCGCAAGATATCTGAAACTCCACTTCCTGATGACTATGATTACATAAAAGCGTGTTCTTGGACATTTCTTAATTTCGACATTAATTTTTAAGTGATTTTGACCGCGAGGGAGTCGAGCCTCAGGGTAAAATCTGGTCTCCTTCTGGTGTAGCTTCATGCGGCAGTGCGGCGGAAGAAATCGAAGCTTGTGTGTTCGACCAACCCGGCCAACCCTGCAGAAATAGGTCCGAATCTCGGAACTATATCATTACTGATATTGCCATTGACGGCGGAGAACTTCAAGGTCACTTCGGCTTTTTTTGCCGTGATTGCGAATCAAGTAAGTTCCAGGTCAGGTTCGATGGGCGAAGACGTGATAGCCATTTTAGGGAGGGGCATGCTGAATGCGCGTGAGCGGAAAACTTGCGCAAGCGATCTAAGGCACGAGTTCGTCCTTTTTCGAGGCGCTACCAGCGTTGGAAAACCGAAAACGACGGGAGCGACAATTATGTTTCCTTTACCGTCGAATTAGGACGCAACACCATGTCCAAAAATCGCTATCTCGGCGACCATTTACGATCGATAGTCAAGTGTCAAATTCCGTTTGTTCAACATCGTGCGCAGAGAGAATTCTTTGGGGCGTGTTGCAATCCTATTTTTGCTGCCGGCGAACGAAATATGGAAGCACATTCTACTTCTCCGCAAGAAACTGCTGCTGACTGGCGATAAGGGATGCGCCGCACGCGGTCTTCATGCCGTGCAAGGCGACCGCGCGACCTTCAATCGCATACTGATTCGATCCCTGAGTGATCGGGAATATGCCTTTGCATTTCGGGCAGCTGACCATATGACCAACACCAGCCGCAGGCAGGCCACCGAGATCCATGCCGGCGAAGCCATCGAGCACGACACCGCCGTGATCAGTCAGGTCACCCTTGCGAATGATGGGTTGCATTTTGTCAACTCAATGTCTCTAAAAGGTCCCGTGAAATCACCCTTGATACATCTTCCGGAGGTTCGTGGTATATCAGTTCATACGTTCGGCACCAATCATGGCAATTTTCCACGCGGGGCCGTAGCATCATCGGACGATCGGTTGAATAATCGCTATCGCTATTACATACAACAACACAGTCGCCACTATTGCCTGGGGCTTTTTCCGTCAGCGATTGCTTGAAAATCGTCACGATGCCCCGAACATATCATTTCGAATCAGTAAATTTCGGGTCCTTCGCTATGTCATCATCGTCGCTGGAGTAGTAAAGAAATCCAAGCTCCTTTGTTTCCACAAGAATACCTTCTGATAATTTTCCGCCTCCGACCAACTCTTCATCGATAAGCCAGTCGTCATAGCCATCTACACATTGGCGCTTGTCGAAATCACAGACGACAAGGCCAGCAACGTTCCCCTCGACGATAACATGATCGCCAATGTGGATCTCTAGCCCAGATGAAACGTATTTCACGATGCGCCTCCTCCCTATCAAGGCGAGTTGAGAAATGGCTCAATCGGCACCATGCTTGACGTTAATTGCTCAGGCTTAAGCACATATTTTTGCTTCGCCCAGAAGCAAATGCATTTCGGATATGGCGACTGATTGGCCTGAAATATATTGTGATGCGACCCGTACACGCCATGTTGCATTTCAGTATCAGGTATCACATCAAGCGGCCTGTACGCAAATGTGCCAACCGCGATGATTTTCCCCGACACGGTTTTGCACGGGTTGCATTTATTCGGGCAATCATCTTTTTCCTTGACCTTTTCTTGCGTACTGTCCGTGGACCTCGTCATGTACCAGATGCCCGCTCCGATCATGACGAGCGCACCGATTCCTGCGCCAATCAGTGTTCCCGGTCCCGGAACGACGCTTCCGATACCGGCCCCCATTGCTATTGTTCCGAGACCATCGGGATCGATCTTGTGTGTCGGAATGCCGTCCGCATAGGCGTAGAAATTTAGCCCTGCACGCAGTCCGATCGGATCCTGATTGATGTATCGACCTATAGCTGGATCGTAGTATCGATGCCGGTTGTAGTACAGCCCGGACTCTCTGTCCCTGAATTGTCCCGGAAACCGAATCGGGTTGTCGATTTCGTCGGCGATCATGGACTTCGTCTGTCCGTAGCCGTCGAAGTCTGCCGCCCACACGACCCGGCGCATCTCGTCGTAGAGTTCTTGCGGAGCGCCAAGGTGATCAGTAATGTAGAAGTACCTTTTGCCGCGCTCGAGCCGAGCCACCGGCCCGGCATGGTCCGGATGGGCAACATAGGTCACGGACTCATCGTTACGAGGTGTCTGACCCGCACGGACTTCCTGCAGCATCCAGTCGCCGTCCCAGACGAACAGCGTCGTAGACGGCGCTGCGCCGGCGGGGGTGTGAATCTTTGCGATCCGTCGGCCGAGCGCGTCGTACCGGTATTCGGTGCGGCTGCCGTCGGCCTGTTCGATACTGCTCAATTGATGCCCGTTGTCGTAGCGGTAGCGCGTTTCCACGGATTCAGGTGTGATTACGGGAGGGACGGCCTCCCTGCGGGCAAGTAACCGATCGAGCAGCCCCGGATTGTGATCCGACTCGGGAACGTCCTGTATCGGACGCTCTACGCGCCCTGTACGGTTGCCGTGCCCATCGTAGCTGAAATCAAGTTGGGAGCGTGTCAGTCCGGTGACTGTGATGAATCTCTTCAGTCGATCGCCAGGCGCCTCCGGGATGGCGGCTGCATCGGCCATCGACGTAGCTGTGCTGTCGCGTTCCGATCCGTGGTCTAGCCGCGAGAGCAGGTTGCCGGCTGGATCGTACCGATATATTTCACCCGTTGGTTGCGGGACGGCTTCGCCGCCCTGCCGGTTCACACCAGTCAACCGCGCGAGCGGATCGTATTCGAAATGACGCTCGCCTCGCCACGTGTCGGTCAGCCGCGTGATCTGCCCGGCCATGTCGTAATCCCATGTGCGCCACGGACGCGGTTCCGCACGTGGCTGCCCCCGTTCATCGAGGTCCTGCAAGCGCTGAGTTTGAAGGAGTCCAGCGTCGTTGTACGCGAACAGCTGTGCGATAGGGCCTTGAGCCGCATGAATCGTCCGATGTAACGCATCGCGCTCGAAACTCGCCAGCGGTTCGCCGTCGAGCAGTAGCCCGTGGATATGACCACTGCCGTAACGTTGCCACGTCAGCAAGCCGACGCCGGGCAACTGCATCCCGCTGCGGTTGCTGGCTGCATCGAACGTGTGCTGGAGTCGCCAAACTCGCCCGTGGTGCGATTGAACCTCGGCCGTGCGCCGTCCGGCAGCATCGTATTCGTACGTGATCTGCGAGGGTTCGCTGTCTTTCGGTTCGTGGCGGATCTGCGTCAGCAGGCCACGAGCGTCGTAGCCGAATGTGGTGTGTGTGCCATCCCCGAGTCGTCGCTCGATCGGCCGTCCCAGACTGTCGTACAGCAGCGTCGTGCGCAATTGGCCGTCATTGCCGTGATTGATTTGCGCGATCTGTTCGCCAACGGCGTTGTATTCGACTTGCTGGCGTCGGCCATCGAATCCCGTTTGGGCAATCATGCGACTCTGCGCGTCATACACGAACGTGCAGCGCTCGCCCTTGGCGTTGGTCAGCGCCGCGACTCGCCCGAGCGCGTCGTAACTGTAATTGGTGGTGGTGCCATCCGGCGCTTCAACCCGGACGATCTGGCCGTAGGCGTCCCGTGTCACCTGCGTCGTGCGCCCGAGCGGATCGGTATAGGCGATCGCCTGTCCTGCTCGATTGTATGTCGTTTTCCAGACGCCGAGCCCAGCCGGGGCGATCGCCGTCGGCAGTCCGGCAGCATTACCGTAAAATTTGCTCGTCTGCCCGAGTGCGTTCGTCTGGTGGGTTTGCCGCCCGCGCTCGTCGTAACCGTACTGCGTCGTGACGCCCGAGCAGTCGGTGCGTGCGATCATCTGACCGGCGTCGTTGAATTGTGTTTTCGTCACGTTACCGAGCGCGTCGGTGTGCGCAACAGCCAAGCCATTCTCAAACGTGGTACTAGATGTGTTGCCGAGCGGGTCGATCTCCTTGACCAGATGGCCGTCGGTGTCGTATTCGCGCTGCCAGATATGCCCGACGGGATCGGTAATTCGCGTAGGCAAGTTCTGGTCGTTGTATTCAATGCGCGTCAGCTGACCTGCGGCGTCACGGATCGCGATCGGATTCCCGGTTGCGTCGCTGATTGATTGCGTCCTGCGGCCGAGCGCGTCGATGCGCGCCGCGACATTACCCGTCTCATCGAACTCGGTCTGGTCCACGCTGCCATCCGAATGAACGATCTGGTCGACTGCCCATAGGCCGTTGTAGCGGTATGTCGTCGTATTCCCGAGTGCATCCGTCACCTGCGTCATCCGGGCGGTCGGCTGGTACGAGAAGCGTACCTCGCGCGTCACGACTGGCTGGCCGTCGGCGTCGAGTGTGTACGCGTAGGTTCTGATGCAGCGCGACTGTGGCGTCTCGCCATCCCACTCGGCGACGAACGTTGCGCCGGACGGCGTCTCGTAGCGCGTCAGCAGGTGCGTGTGATACGCGTATGTCCAGGTTAGATTGCCGCTGTCGATCGCCTGAACGAGATCGCCGTGATCGTCGTATCGATACGCGGCAAGTTTCTGCGTCGAAGTGCCATGCTCGTCGAGCAGATGGACCTCGATGATGCGGCCTTCACTGTCATGCTGGCACGAGACCGTATGGCAGTTGTTCCGGATCTGATGCAGGTTGCCGCTCGGCGTATACCTAAACGACAGCGATTGCTTGTCGCGGGTCTCGTAGCGCTCCAACAGCCAACGATCGGATTCGCTCGGATGCGGGCTATACGTCTCGACGATGCCATTCGGAAAGCGTACCGCGTACCTCGTGAGTCCCTCGATACTGTCAAGCCGCTGAAGCGCGTATTTCTCGATCGGATGAAAGTGTTCCTGACCCGAATCGAGCAACGGAAATTGCAGCTGTCGGCCGTCGAAGTCGATATAGACAAGCTTCGGTATATCAGCGATCGTCACGCGACGTACTTCGGTCGCGTACTGAAGCTTCCACGCGACGCCGAAACTGCCGATTCGCTGATCGGCACTGCGATAACGCCGGTTCCAGCGGATCGGCACTCTTCCTGGCAATGTGAAATCGTCGTGCGTGAGCAACTTCTGGCCAGTTGCAACGTCCACTGGATGCGCGCTAGTGGTCTTCTTAGCGCATTCCGCGCAATCGGCCTCCGTGACGGGCGCGAGACCTTTTGCACTGCCGCCGCTCTGCGTGACCGGTCCCTCGAGATAGATTCCCTTGCCCTTTAGGTGAATACCGGCCGCGTCGATCGTGATCGTGCCGCCCGGACCGATCAGTTGCGCTGTCTTCGCGCCTGAGAGGCTTGCCTCGCCCGAGTCGGTGATTCGGATCTGATTGCTATTCGCACTCTGGACCGGATCGGGAATTTGCGGGCTGAAGCTGGGGGAAATGTCGAGCGGCGTCTCCTGGTCTTTCTTGACCGCATCGCCGACGGCCTTGCCTCGTACCGTTACCTCATAGGTATGTCCCACGTGCGCGGTCCAGTCTTGTACCACGCGATCAACGCGGTCCATACCGACCGTGCTGGCCATCTGCAGTACGACATTGCGTAGATACAGGCCGCCGACGTTGACGTTGTAGGCCAGACCGACGTTGAGCATTTTGCCAAGTCCGACCGATTGCACGGAGGCCAGACCGACGGTCTCAAACTTGACGCCACCAGTCGATAAGGTCCAGTTCTGGCCAATGCTGGCCTTCTCGTCGTTCCCAACCGATTTTTCGCGATCGTTGCCGACCGAGTGCAATTCATCGTTCTCGACTTCGATGCGCTGATCTTTCTCCGCATGCAACCAGACTTCTTCTTGCCCCTTTCGGTCTTCGAAGCGCAGTGCGTTCGCCGTTCCATTGTCGCCGCCTGTCGTTGAGCGTGTCAGGATGCCGCTCTGGGTCGCGTTGTCCGGCAGCGCCCACGGTGGCATGTTCGCCGCGTTGTAGACAGATGCAATAATTAGGGGGCGATCAGGGTTGCCGTCGGTGAAGGTCACGACGACCTCGTCCCCAATGCGAGGAAGCTGGATCATCCCGAATCCGCTACTGGCCCAGGGTTGCGCGACGCGAACCCAACACGAACTCGCCTGATCCTGCTTGCCGAGCCGATCCCAAGGCAGCTGGATCTTCACGCGACCAAGCCTGTCGGTGTAAATTTCCTCGCCTTTCGGCCCGACCACCACTGCTGTCTGCACGCCATGGATCATGGGTCGCGGACTCGTCAGCAGCGGCCGATAAGGAATCTTCTTGCGGATGCAGCGGAATTCGGCCGTATAGATCGCGCTGCCCGGCGCGGTTAGGATTTGCGACTTCGGCTTTGCCTGGTAGTTGTTCGTTCCGTGGTGCCGGATCGACGTCAATAGAAATTGCCGGTCCTCGGGCTTCGCCTGCTCGTGATCGTAGTGCGCGTCGAGCTCGAAGTACCGCTCAAGCTCGAGCCTGCGATAGTGACTCTTGCCGACGAAGATCTTGCTGTGGGCTGCCAGCGCCTCGGTCCGGAATCGGGCGAGTTGTTCGCCTCGATCGGAATCGGGAAAACCGTGGGCGCCGAGATAGTCGTAGAGCTCATAATTGTCGACTTCACCCTGATCGACAGCCGTGTCGCGTTCGACGTAGCGCCGGGCGCCAGGCGCTTTATAGTCGCCGGTCTTCAGCGCGACGCTGCCCGACGTGAATTTGCGACGCGATACGAATGATGTAACGACCTGGTTGCTTTCTAGGATCTCGTCGGTCGAATAGCGCAGCACCGGACTGTACCCGGCAATCGGACCGGCGTTGATTGACGAGTCCGTGATGATTAATGTATGGCCGTCCTTCTTGTGTTCGAAATAGAAGAACAGCCCTTCTTCCTGCATCAGGCGCAGCGCGAAAGCGAGATCAGTCTCCTTGTACTGGGTACAGTAGCTGCGATTAACCGTTGGCGCGGACAAACGAAACACGACGTCGCCGAATCTCCGGTATCGATGCATCACATCGTTGAGGATCTCGCCGACCGTCTGTTCCTGAAAAATCCGGATATCTTGACGGCGATCCATGAAGGCGAGCCATGGCCTGGCGACGGCCTCGTAGGTTGCCAGACCGCCATCGGTGCCTGTGTGTATAAAATCGGTGACGTAGCCGTGGAAATAGCGCACGTCCGTGCTGGCAAGCGCGTCGGTCAGCTGCAAGGTGACCGTCACCGGCTTGCCGATCAATTGCTTGAGCTCGATGTTCGGGTCTTGGGACGCGAGCATGAACTTCATTTCAAACAGTTCGCCCAACCCCTCTTCGCAGACGAACTCGGTCAGCACGAGCGCTGAGCGACCGGACAACGGCGTGTCGATGGTGAACAGCCGATTGTTTTGCAGCGCAAAGAATTGCTTTGCGATCTCTTGAAGGGAAATTGGCGACATAGGCGATGACGTCCTGTCGTTGTTGGTTCTTCTATCGGACCGGGAAGCAGCCTCCTCCCATATATCGGTCCCTCTCTCATCAGGCACACTGCCCAATCGTGTGATCGTAGCAAAGTCGTTTTCGATAGGCACGATTTTTTGGCTATTGTTTCTTATCGATGCCGAACTGGGGCGATGTTTGCCATATTGTTGGTGAAATTGTGGATTAACGTGTCGCTGCGGATCGCGATGACATCGTCCGATGCGCAATAATCAGTTGCGCCGCTGCAGTGCTTGCGCAGTACCTCGAGCAAAATCGAACGGCGAACTTTATTGGGGCATCTTCAGATGTGTTCATGACTACGTCTGCTGAGGTGATTTTTAACCCGCATTAACATAAAGAATTAAGTTGACGCGCCAGAATATAGGGGAAATTCTTCTGCCGACATCGCTGCGTTGCATCACAGGAATCGTTTGCTACAACCCGAAGTCAGTGAGGGGCGTTGTGTACCTATACCGCGTCCATCAATATGTCGGTCGGTGCCTGATCGATGCCCAAGATCTCATCACCGACGCTGCTTCGACTCATGAGATCTGCTGCTGAGATGACGGAAAGTTTCATCAATGAAATGGACTCCTTAGAGAGTGAATCCTTGGGTTGACCCGATCAAATTTGGAGGCTAGTCTTCGAGTTTTAACTAATCGAACACCCCAAGCCTATGGCAACTTACCTTGAACTGAAAGCACAGGCGGATGCGTTGGCAAAACAGGCGGAGGCTGCACGTCTCGCGGAACTTGAAACGATTGTTGCGGCGATTCGGGAACAAGTGGCGGAATATGGTATTACGCCTGAGCAGATCTTCGGGCGAAAGCGTGGGAGCGTCGCTGGCAAGCGTGTGCCTGCGGCTCCGAAGTATCAGGATCCGAAGACCGGTGCTACGTGGAGCGGCCGCGGCAAGCCGCCTCAATGGATCGCCAAGGCGAAGAACCGCGATCGCTTTCTGATTGTTGCCGCTGACGCCGAATAAGGCGGTAGTTTTTCGATCCTCATCGTCGGCCGATCGGTCGGTGATGCTGCGCACAACATAGTGCGAGAGTGCACGCCCGAACAGCGTGCACCTGTCCCGTGGTAGTGCCACCGGCGGCCTAGGTTTGCGTTGATCGTTCCTTGTATTGGGTTGCTTCACTCTCTTTCGGTAATACGATTGTCAGCCGAAATTGCATCCATCGTTGATACAAGGCTAGCAAGTAAATCACCGTGGTACCTTCTCAAGTGCCCGTGGATGTTATCGTTGCGAAGCAGGCGTGCCATAAAACTCTTGGCAACGACCAACGACAGCATTGTGTCGCCAATCTCGTCTTCTACCGCTTGGCAGTCTTGCCGAAGCCGCTCCATTTCGCTTTCCATCTTCGCGAGATCTTCACTCGATATTTCATCTTTTTTCTTTGGCTTTGCGCCATCCATAAGTGCCTCACTCCGCGTCGCAACCAAAATCATTTCGGCATAACTCGCAGTGAATTTATTGGCCGCGACCATCATTTCTGCGGCTTCGATTTGCCGGTATGGTTTCATTTTCTTCAAGGTAGAAAATACCTTTGGGGCAGCCTGTCGGTTCTTGAGGATCGCAGCTGCCTCGGGCGCAACGCCGTCCAGCAATGTAACCCGCTCCCGGATGTTTCGAATATCCATCCGAAGCACGTCGGCAATTCGCTGCTCTGACGCACCTTTGGCCAACGCGGCAAGGATCATCTTGTGCTCTTGTATGGCTGAGAGACGAGTGATGTGGCGATTGAAGGTGAAGCCCTCATCGTCGGTCGAAATCATGCATGGGGCGGTTTCTCGACCAAGCGTCTTTAACGCCTCGAGGCGTAGCCTTCCGTCCAGCAAATCGTAGTCACCCAGACGACGAAGAGAACGAAATACTGCCAGTGGCTCGACGATACCCAATTCAGCAATGGAGCTTAGAATGGTCTTGTACTTCGGAGTAGCTAGGGCGCCTTTGGTCAACGACGAGTATGTGATGATTCGCTCGAGCGGAACCTCGATGACCTTTGCTTCAAATCCATGTTTGACATTACTCATGGCATAAGCTCCGGTGGTATGCGTGAGGCAACGGCCTCCGGAATGTCCAGGATGCCCTCTGCTCTCAGAAGTGTTCTGAAATGCTCGTCTGAAAGAAAACGCCGCAAAACGGATGTAATTAGGAGCAACCTCTGTTCTTGCAAATTGGCGTTTTGCACGATCATCTTTTGGCGACGAACCTCGTTCTTATAGGTTCGCAGAAGCTTCTGCGGAGTCGGCTTCTCTCGCGGCGCCGGACGACCGTGCATCTTTTTTCCAGACGTTTCCCGCTTGCTGAGGAGCCGCCGAACGCGCAACAACTGCTCTCCTGTCAAAGTCTTAGACTCGTAAGCGGCGACCATCGCGGCCTGAACATCTTCACTCGATGCACGGGCGATCTCCACAGCAAGCCATAGGGGCATGACGCGCTTCTCCACCGCCTGTATCAGCCGCTGCTCCCCCTTTTCCAGTAGTTGTAAGATGCCATTGATGTAAGAGTCGTCTAAGTTTGTCTTTTTTGCGATCTCCTCGGTGCTGTAGCCCTTCGAACGTAGCACCTGTAGACCATTCAAGAGTTCGTCGTTCGAATGGCGTCGGCGCGCAATGTTCTCCGTCAACGTGATGAGGTAGCGGTCGATCTCGTTGGCCTCGACCACGCAACAGGGGATCATCGTCTCACCCAATGCTTTCAATGCCTCAAGGCGGCCCTGTCCGCACAACACTTCATGCCAATAGCCCTCGGCGTCGCGTCCTCCAGGTGCGACCGTTATAGGCCGTTTGAGTCCGACAGACGCGATGTTTTCAACGAGCTGCGAAAAGAAGTAGGGATTTCGGGTCCGGGGATTCAGCACTCGAAGCTTTTCGACCGGAATCAAAGTGATCTGGTCGCTGCGTGCTAGTGCGGCGATGATCTTATCAACACGATCATTCATACCTGACTCCCTTCAGTGGAACCCGGCGCGCCAAGTGGCAAAGCATGTCGAGGTTGTCATAGCGATACGCCTCGAATCCGAAATCGTTGTGATCGCCCAAACGAACGACCTCCGACGAGATGTCAATGGCCGGCAGTAGGAAATAGTCGCGAATTGATTTCGCATCGATCTCCATGCGCACAGCGACTGTGATATCAGGGCGTAGTGCGTTGTCGAAGCGAATGATCCAGCGGTTCGATCCGGCCCCAGTCGGTCGACATCGCGACAATGCTAGTGACACCTTGAACTCTTCGTTGACCCACAATAGGCCGGATGCTGCGTCTCTCGCGATACGCGCGCCCGCATCGGTCATTGCCTGTTCTGCCAATGTGACAATTTCGGGATGAAGCTCACGTAGACGCCGGTTGATCTCTACATAACGGTAATCTCGGTCTGGCCTGTAGCCAATCAAGTCGTATGTTCGGAGCAAGCTTCCAAAGCGGCTCGCGTAGGCACTGCTGGATGGACAACTTGTTGCTTCATCGATGATGATGCCGGAGAGGTAGCCGGTACGTAGCAACAGCTTGCGTAACGCATCGAGCATATCTGTATCGGTCAGGCGGTATGAGCGCGCGAGAATAATTTGGCGGGCCGCTTCGAACATAATGCGGTCTACGACGGGCGCGAATGCGTTGTCCGCGCGAATCCAAGATGCCGGCGGATTTCGAACTCGCTCCTGCTTGAGCTTGAACGACACTCGATTCCAAACGTTGTCTCCAACATACTTGTCGTTGGTAAGGACCTGGTGGACGGTTCCCCGAGTCCAGAGGACGCCGCGATCGGTGCGGATGCCGGCAACGTTCAGAGCGGCAGCAATTTCTGCTTCGGTGCGACCTTCCTCGACGAACCAGCGGTAGATGTTTCGGACGGTCGAGACTTCGTCTGGCGGCCCGGGGGCGAGAATGACGCGATCAGTCTGGATTGCCTTATGCTCCCCGCGTTGCAGTTCGTGCCTGTCGCCATTCTGTTCGACGCGGAATCGGCGCAAGCCAAAACCCGCGGGGCCACCTTGTCGAAACCCGTTGCGGATGTGGCGACATTGGCCAGCGTGGACCTTTACACTGAGCTCCCGGCTATATTCACCCGCCATCGTTCGCTTAACACTTTTGATGATGCTTGAAACCGGGCTGCCGTCATTCTCGAACTGCTCGGCGCAGTAGAGGACCCTGACGCCGGCTTGTTTACAGCGAATTTCGTAGCTGGCGCTCTCGTCTGGATCTTGGAATCGCCCCCAGCGACTGACGTCATATACGAGGATCACCGAATAATCCGCCGCCCCGCACTCGACATCCCGCAGCAATGCCTTCAGCGAGTCACGGCCGTCGAGGCGCAGTCCACTTTTTCCTTCATCGGCATAGATACGGACAACATCGAGGTTTCTGCTTTCGGCAAACGCAAGAATGACGTCTTTCTGATTTTCGGTGGAATACTGCTGGTGCTCCGTCGACATCCGCACATACGCTGCCGCCCGCCCGCGGCCGCCGGGTTCTTGTGAGCCTTCGGTGTGCGATATCCGTTTCACCCTACCTCCTGTTACGCGAGGGATCAGCCCGTGTCACTAGGCCTCCCATGGATGAGATACAAATGGGCCTCGCGCGTTCACCGCTCGCGTTCTGGGAATATAGTTTTGGAGGCGCGAAAAATGTTGCCGACAACACGCAAGAAGTTGCGCGCGAAGAAAGATGAGGTTGGTGCCGAGTATCCGTTGGCCATCGCCCTGGCGCTCAAGGAGGAGCTCGGCGGCTCTCGGCATACGATCAAGAGGCTCGCCCGTTGGACGGGAGCGAGTGAACGAACGGTCCAGAACTGGCTGAGCGGCGTACGAGGTCCTAGCGGCCCACATTTAGTCGCGTTGGCTAAACACTCCACGGCGGTTCACTTCGCTTACTTATCCATGACCGGCAGAATCGAGTCTCCCGAACTAGACGTTAGTGCTTCGGTGGTCTTGCTTCGAGAGGCACTTGCGTTGCTGACGGCCAGCCATTCTTCATAGTTGAGTCGACGTAGTCGGGCATACCCAGGCGAGCAGGTTGAATGCGCATCCGCAGCATTCGCGCACCGTTTTGATACCGCGCTTGATCAGGTGGGCTGTTTTCCTCATGGACATGATTTCGATACAACCATGTGATCCATGAATATGTCCCGTCTGTAACCTGAAAGGTCTTTCGTGCTTTACGATGCGTCGCCCTTCAGTCTGGTGGATGGCAATCTTTGGGTCCGTGCTCGCCATAGGCAAGGGCGCTGGTTGGATCATGGTGTTGTACAGGCCGACAGGCAGAAAAGTGGTCGAACTTCACTCGATTTGCCGCTTCACGTACAACTGGGTTGGCGAGCGACAAGCCGGCCTCCCGTAAGCATTTTTCGATATGGCGACGAGTAACATGTGCGTATGTCGAATACACGGCCCGGACGAGTTGGGTTGTAAGCTCGGCATCACGAACCTCCTTCTCCTTGCGTTGGGCCAGTACCCAGTGCCGATGAAGACGCGAGATCTGCCGACACTCGTCCTCGAACCAGTATCGAAGGTACGTGTACTTGTAGCCCAACCTCTCTGCAACGTCCTTCATGGGGAACTCGGAGTAGCCTTCGGCGATGATATTTCGGAGCGCGTCAGTCAAAGCCGTGCGCTGTTTGACTGACAAATCTAAAGTCCGGCGCGTAGGCGGCCGGAACTGCCTTTGCGGAGGAGCCGTAAACGAGTCGTCGAGACCGTCGCGCAGGAATGCGACGGGCGTGGTGCGTAGCCCTTGTGTCATCAGAAGAAGGGCCGGCAGCGATGGCTGCACGTTTCGGTAACGCCATTGGCTGATGACCCGCTTTGTGAATCCAAGTGCTCTCTCGATATTCGCGACGGTGCCATCGAAGTGACGCTCAGCGATCTCGGCAATGCGAGTCTGCAGATGCTGAGCTGTGAGCAATTCGCTGATTTCCGGTCCATGGAGAATCATTTCGCCGATTGCATCGATGTTGTACCGCTGACGCGGGCTGATTCGGCTTGCTTTGACGATTCCTTTGAGCTCCTTATGGTTCGCCGCGAGCCAACTGCCGCACCGAGAACAAAAGTCCACATGCGCGTGGCGCGGCACAAATGGCTGAATCCGTCGGCACGAAGGGCATTCATGCTGCAACGCCATGCTGTGGACTGGGCATACCAAAATCGGGGCTGCTTGCCAGATCAATGGAAGATATGGTTCGTGTCCGGCATCACGCCATTCAAGGAAGCACATCGGGCACCACCTTGGATGTGTGTATAGGAGCCCGAGTGCTCGTGGGTCGAGGAGACCGGACCAGAGCATGAAAGAGCATTCGCTGAGCTTCTGTTGGCTGGTCAAGTCTTCCAGCTTTCGGGTGAACTCTGCAGCGTACTTGCCCACGCCGTTCATGGTCTTCAGGTGAGACTCCGTGAAGCTCGAACTATGTTTGGTATGTCGAATCCTTGTCTCCGGAACGATCTCGCGCCTCATCAAAACAAGGGGGCTGACGGTATGAGCGAGAGCGAGGCGAATCAACACGCTATGCAATGCTTCTCGCATGATCGAATCGTTGCCTAGCGGAGCGATCCGATACAGGCGGCTTCGTTCCGGCATCTGCCAATTCGACGTTTGCCACAGATCGAGATCAGAAGTCATTTGAGGTTCCTCCGACGGGATCTCGCCCT
Source organism: Burkholderia sp. MSMB1826 (assembly GCF_001526325.1). Lineage (NCBI taxonomy): Bacteria > Pseudomonadati > Pseudomonadota > Betaproteobacteria > Burkholderiales > Burkholderiaceae > Burkholderia > Burkholderia sp. MSMB1826. The sequence continues at coordinate 52,366 of NZ_LOYN01000014.1, read as the reverse complement.
GGCTTTCTTGTCCCTGGTCGGCGCTTCTTTACAGGGCGACGTGACTCCGGGGAGGCGGCTTGCTTCCGAGATGGAATTGTGGGGATGTAATCAAATCCGAGCTCGTGTGCGAGATCGTCTTCCTTGATGTCATTCAGAAGGGCTTCTCCTGCTATCGCCTCTTTCAGCATCGCCATCAGCTTATAGTTCGAGAAGGCCGTTGCCTCAAGTAGGGTGCTATCTACCGGGATGCCGTGGGTCAAGGCCCGTTCAAGCGCGCGCTGCAACCATGTTTTGAGGATGCCGACGCATCCCACGGATCGCATGAGGAAATAGTCGGCGTGATTCACGAGATCCTTATCCCACTCAACCGGCAGCGCATGAAGCATCGTGTGTATGGTGTCGCGGAACGAGTCGCCGTATGAGTTTCCGCTCAGGAGGTCTTCGGCCGTGTATCGTCCGAAATGAACGATATCTGAGCGTCTGAGCAGTTGCGAATCGAAGTTCTCCGGCTTGATGAGTTCATAGGTGGCGGCAAGGATCATAGGTATTTCGATGTCGTTCTTGAGAGATTTAACTAGCTTCAACTGCAGCGAGAGCTGCGACCTTGAACGAATGATGAACAGGTGACTCGCTTCGTCGAAGGCGATGATCTTTGTCCCTCGGTGGATGACGCAGCTTCTCAGCGCTCTTCGGAGTTCTTCCGCCACCAGTGCGGGAAGATTTCCAACAATCTCTCCGTCGAGTTCGACCAGCATGCGTTGGATAACCTTTCGTCGAATGAGCGGTTCGTAGAAGCATTCGAGCGTACGGACGAGCGCATCTTTCCAATTGAAATCCCCGCGGATTGGAGCCGGAAGGCAGACCAATACGGCTGGCACGAATGACGGGTCGGACTCGAGCTGGGTGGCGTACGACATGTTTACTCGCTTGATGAACTCCTCAATGGCGACAGACTTGCCGACGCCAGATGGGCCAACGAGAACCATGAACGAATCAGCGCGGGACGGATTGCCAGCGTTGCACAGCGAGTCAAGGGCCTCTTTCAACTTGAGATGCATGACACGTCTCGACTTGAATTTCAGCAACTCGGCATACTCTGGAGAGTTTTCTGCGAAGGTGAACATCAGAATTCCTCCAGGATCTTCGGTTGGTAGGGCACGTACTCTGACGTGTCCAGATGGACCAAGTCTTCCGGCGACGTGGTTTCACCGGACTGGCTCTTCGCTACAGCTGGTTCTGAGGTCTCCATCTCGAGTTCATGGAGCCTTTGAAGTGCGACGGCTTCTTCAGCTTCCGCGGTAGTAAGGAAGTTGGCCAAGCGCTGTGCATTGACGGATTCTTGTGCGCCGGCGAGCCGGAATTTTTCACGTAACCGTTCGCTGGCCAGTTGGACTTCGCGTTGTGAGCGTCCACGGAACACGACGTAGTGCTCGGAGTGACATTCGTGCCACTTGTTCTCGATGTATGCATAGGCGATGCCCATGTCGAAAGGATCGAATCGAACAGGTACTCGTTCGCCGATCCTTGAAAGGATTCGCAGCGCTGGCGATGAGTAGTAGCAGTAGTTAACCTTGATGCCGCGAACAGTCACTTTGGCGGTGCCCTTGGCCGTTGATGGCATGGTCATCAACATGAACGCGTCGTTGTATGGGACACGAACGTGATGCCGACGCCCTGTTAACTCGATGCCGGTGTTATATGCCTCGAGTGGACTGCACCCGAGTGCAGTGTGGTGATTTTTGTCGTACACCTTGTTCAGGTATTCCTCGAATTTTCGACTGAACGTTTCGTAGGTCCAGATGGCCAGACGCGATGGGGATATCTCCTTTGTGACTTTTCTGTATTGGCTTTCTGCCTGCGTGTTGCCAAGCAGGTTGTGAATGAATGCTTCTTGGGTTGTTCCAAATAGCGATTCGATCACCGACCCATCGTGCGGGCGCGCCGTTTTGCGCCGCTTCTTGTGGCATTTGAGGGCAGCGAGAAGCTGTTCGAAGTAAATTGATTCGAAGTCCGGTCCCCTATCTGTGACGATAAATTGAGGAACTCTCCCGTGCCGCCTGACACATTCTCGGATCACCATCATGCATGAACGATAGGAAGGTGGATCGAACGTGAGGTAGTACGCTAATATTCGCCGTGTGAATGTGCACACCATCAACGTCAGCCAGATTGTCTTCAAAACACGGCCATCAAGTCGTGCCCGAACTCTTATTGGCAGCGGGGTATGGTCGATGTGAGCAATGTGGAAGGGGTGCGTCCCGTGTGGCGGTGTTGTTGGCCCAATCCACCAATACGGGACGATGGGTTCCAACTCATAGGCCACGCGGGAGCCGAGTCGCTTGACTACATCTTTGGGAGTCTTGAGTTTTCTTATTTCTGCTGCAAACGTTTTGCGACTCGGCGATCGAAATCCTTGCTGGTCGCATAGGTTTATGACCAGGCCGTACATTGCAGTCATTGTTTTTTGTTGTGGCTTCGTCCACTTCTCTTGGTATACATGCTGCATGACATCGATGACTGGTTGCGCGATTTTTCGACAGTGATTGCCCTGGCTTTGTGTCACATTTGGAACTAAGCCAATGAACCCGTATCCGTAGGTATGTTCGGCTCGTCGATAGTCGGCAAGCCAGTACTTCTGTGTGCGGAGCGTGCAATGAGCCAGGGTGGTGGCAGCGTTGGGCTCGAATAGGACGCGATAACGTTCGACTGCGATTTGTAGCTTTTGAACACTGACGCGCTCGAGAATTGCTAACGCGTCTCGGCGATCGGTTAGGGGTTTGTCGACGACAGGGATGATCTTTCCCTGCTGAGCAAGCTCGTCGAGAACGTTAGGGGTAAGCTCAATGAAGTTTGAGTGGCAGCCTGCCTTCTCATCGATACTGCGACATGCTATCGATGAATCACCACGGTTCAGGACTTCCCAAAGCCGTCCATCCCACTGGAAGCGAGCGCCGGGGCCGATCGAGAGCGTGACCGATTGACGGGGCGATGTAGTTTCGGACTTGGCGAATGAGCGGTACGCGACGGCTGCATGTCTGTCCCGGAAAACCAGTGCTTCCTGAGGATTCGTTAGGCGATCGCTGGGCAAATCGAAAACGACCCGCCCAGATGAGATCTCGGAGTACAACGTGTCCGCGATATCAGGGAGGTCGTTGAGTACTGACGCGATAGTGCTCCACGGACGAGACGCGATCCGTTCGTGGAGGCCGGCAATTTGCGTCACGTCGTTCTGAGGCTTCCACGCTTTGTAGTCGCGCAAAAACTCAAGGTTCTCGATGAGCGCCCATGCGTTTTCGCGAGATGAACGGATAACGAAGGTCGCACCGAGTTCCGCCGCTGCTTGCTCGGCTGCAATCCGGCGCCACTCGCCGGACTGATCAACCGTGTACATGTGAGGTTTTTCTCGTGCCAGCTTGACCAGATCTTCCTCGAGCTTGCATTCGACGAACTGGAAGCCGGCGCGAGTGATGCGCAAAAAATCAGGGACATACTGAAAGCTGGACCGCCGTCCGCTCGGTGCGGTTTGTACGATGGCTAGGTGGTAGGGTTGCCCATAGAATTCGATGGTTTCATCGTCGTGATCCCACGTCACCGCGGCAGCATATTCGGTGTGATACGCCTCGCAGTCCACTGTTGTTCCCATCTTCAAGCTGCAATACCTCACCGAATTACTGATGCTCCCGCCATCTGTCCTTCGAACCGGGGAGTTGGAACGGATCCAGCGGATTGCTTTCTGTCCTTGAACCGGCGTACCCAGTTCGTCAAACAGCGCTTGTAGTTCGTCGTCGTTGAACACGAAAACCTCCTGTGACGAGGACGCGTTGCCCCTCCTCGCCTGCCGACATGCAAGGCGAGGGGCTCGATGAAATAAAGGGGGCGGAAACGACGAGAAAAACACTCCCGGTGGCCTTGACAGCATGCTGTCGGCCGCTAGAATGTGCCTATCCACTCTTCATGGATGCACCGTTTTTCGAAGGGCTCAGCCGCGCCAACGGCTGGGCCCTTTGTGTTTCCGCATGAGATCAAATGTCCACTTTCGACTTCCTCCGAGTTGATTAGGGGTCCGATAGGTTGAGTCTTGCGCAGGCTGTAGCGTGGCCTGCGCCGTCGTCCTTTTGCAGGGAGCACGAGGATGAGACGATAGCGCGCAGAACCTCGTGACGTCAAACTAAGTCATTGATTGTATTGAGTAATGTGTGCTATAGGATAATTTCTCGGGGCTTGCGAAGCCGTCTAGAAGTGCGGGTGATGGTCGTGAGCGACGACGACACCTATTGCGAGAGCAAGCTGGGGGCGATTCGAGAGACCGACGATCTAAACGGCGAATGGGCGATCCATCATCGAGCGGCATTGCTTGCTCAACTGCGCCAGCAAGCTTCTCGCGATCCGCTATCGGTGTGACGGTGGAAAGGAAAATGCCAGCTTATCGCCAGTGCACTGAAGAGGTGGGACGGAAACATACCGCGGAACAACGTCCAGACCGATATGCCCCGTTCCCTGTTTTCTGTCACCAGACGTGGATTCGCTCTGGTGTGAGAGTTGTTGCCAGGTGCGGACGCGCAACATACTACCCGGCAGCTCCTTCCCTAAGCGCGAAGATGTAGCGCAGTAAATCGTCGGCGCGCCCATCCGACACGAGCTGTTCTGCTGTCTTGTCGTCGAAGGTAGATAGCGGCTCGTTGCGATACCAAGAGAGCGCTCGCTGTACGTCTCCGGAGACATCGGCCGCGGCTTGGATGACTTTGATAGCGTCCTGAAGAAATCTTTGCATACGCTCGGATCTAACGGCATTGCGGTCCACGCCGGCCAACTGCGCGAGCGTTGGCATGTCGATCTGCAAGGCGACGGCGAAGCGCCTTGCTGAGATCATTGAATTCGCGCCTCCCGGATCATTCAAGGACGAGATGAATTGATCGAGGCTACTGGGCGGCGTTGACGTGTGAGTGGTATCGGGATCCATAGCGGTTGGCCGAGGCACGCTGCATGCACATCTGCAGTCCGTGTCGACTGATTGCCCTTCCACACAACCATACCTGTATCGAGTGGGATCTGCATCAGAAGCGGGCCATAGCCACCACCACGCCATGTGCACAAAGTGCAACGAAATCAGTGCAGCTAGGACAAAGTGCAGAGAATTGCTTCCATCCGCTCGGCCTTCGTTTTACAGAGGCCTTTGATTTCTGCGGTTGGAGTGCAAAGAAATGCGTCCTCTTGCGTGCAAGGATTTACTCCCTGTCTCAACTACGTCTTGCGATGTAGTGCGTTGTTTTGCATTTGGAAGCAGGTTTTGGCACACCATGTGTGCCAAATTTGTGCCAAGGTTGCAGCGCCTCCCCCGCAGCGGATGCATGACATTGCAGCAAATTGCGGGTACGATCCTTGGTAATCGCGCTGAAGACGTACAGAACGGCTACGAGACAAAAGCAAAGGGCAAGGGGTCTAGCAAACTGGACCTTGTCCACAAAGCGTGGAGCCACGGACTGTTCAGCAGCCCCCGCCATAAGCGGATTGGTGGGTGAGCCAGAAAGGATGCAGAGAGCAATCGCCAGGTTTATGACTTCCGCCGGTCAGGATGAGGCCGGAAATTAACGGGATAGCATAGCTTGGAGAGCGAGGCGAACATGGGGGACAACCCCGCCGTACAAGTGCTCGCTGCTAATTTGGGCAAGTAGCGATAAGCGTAAAGTCTTCGTCCATCTGGGCAAGGTACGGAACCGCGGACTCATCCGAACTTGGCTGGTCATCGACCAGCCGGGATCGGAGTGGTTCGCCCATGAAATCTCTGCTCACCGTAGAACAGCTTTCCAACTACCTCCAAAAGTCTGTCGCAAGCATCCGCAGCGACGCTACTCGCAATCCGCAGTCCCTTCCGCCGATTTGCCGCCTGCCGAACACCAAGCGGTTGCTCTGGCGTCTCGAGGACGTCGAGAGCTGGCTTGCCGCCCATGTCGAAGGAGGGACGGCACCGACAGCTTGCGATGTTGCCGAGTTGCAACGATCGCGTCGAGGTCGGCCAACGAAAGCGGAACAAGTGGCACGACGTCGTCAGGGCACGGTGCGGCGGACGGTGCAATCTCAAACCGCCGCTGCCACGGATAAGCGATGTTCGATGAGGAAATCCACTACACCCCACGGCGCCATGAGCCCATCGCGATCCGCGGAAAGTAGGCGACCTGCGCCTGGAGAGTCGAGATCCATATCAATCACGCACACGCGTTGACCGGCGCGGGCACGCTGGATCGCAAATGACGCAAGCAGCGTGCTGCGGCCCAAGCCAGCAGATCGCCGTCTCTGCCGGCTAGCCGTCGTTGTTTCTGCCGCCAGTCGCCCGATTTCCAGACAGCTGTGCACCAGCGCGCTAATCGCGTGCACCTCGGATGCGCGCGCTTCTTGGCTCGCCCAGCAGGTACAGGCGATGCCCAAGCGGTGCGCGGGTTGCACTATATCAGTTTGCATCGGCGAATTCGCCCGGCAATACAGCCTTCGGCCTACGGGCGAAGGCTCATGAAAGACCGAGCACTAACGCTTGGCACTGTCCAAGAAATCCAAGCGGTTCAGGTTCAAAAGAACAAGGGTTGGATTGATGTCCGACTCTTGGGGGCACATCATTGCGAGATCGGACCTTTTTGTCTTTTGCATCTGACGTCTCTCATCTATCTCAAAATACAAACGTATACATTTGCATACGGCCGCATTATGCTTTGAGTAAGCAAATCGAAGAGATTGAACGTCATGCAAACCGTATCGGTACGAATTCCGGAGGACGATCTCGCGTGGCTGGTCGAACTGCAATTGCCGGATGCAACAAGCCCTAGCGACAAGATTCGCGCGCTGATTGCCGACGCTCGCCGGCGGGTCAAGGGGGCGCACGACTTCGTCCGATGCGCGGCGCTGTTCAGGGAGCAGGTGCGGCCGATCCTCGACGCGATCGACGCCTACGAACACGCTACCCATCACCGCTCTGAAATCGTGACGCTGCTCGCGTCGCAACTCCCGGAACTTATGGCCAGCCTTGTGACGGCGGCGCCGCCGGGCAAGCCGATTGGCGAGGCCGCAGGCGAACTCGAAGCGCGGCTGACTGCGAAGAGCATGCGTCTGTTGCTCGGGCTACTGCGCCTTGCCGTGACCGGCAATCCACCCGCCTATGATCCTGCCGTGCTCGATTCGTACGTGCACGAGGTCAAGGAACTGGCGAACCTTATTCAGCCAGCTCAGGCGAAGCCGTGAGCAGCCGGCGCTTGATGACCGGGCCGTCCCGGTCCGCATGAATCCCAGAAGGAGTGACAAGTCGTGACGACAGAACATTTCGGTATCCGAGTCAAAAGATTGTTGACCGCGAACGTGCATGCGTTGATCGGTTCGCTGGAAAGCCGCATGCCGCAGGCCATTCTCGAGCAGTATCTACGCGAGTTCGATGAGGTGATCGCGCAGGCGCGGGTTGTGCTGGGACGGCACGAAGCCACGCGGTATCAGGCTGCAAAGGCAATTGCACGCATCAACAACGAGATCGAACGGCTGAACGAGCTGCTGGGCACCGCGCTCGCCAGAAACGACGATGCAGCCGTGCGTGCCGGCGCGGAACGACAGATCGAGCTGGAGGATCAGCTCGGCGTGCTCCAGCAGTCGCTTCACGAGGCGAGCGAGCAGGCGCAGGTCGCCGAGGGCGATCTGCTGGGTCTGCGCGCGAAGCGGGCCGAGATGGAAGCGGGGCTGCGTGAACTGATCGCGGCACGGGCGGCCGCGCCCGGCGACGGCGAGCGCCGGACGGAAGGCGCGGCAGCCGTCGACCCGCGGGCGGAGCAGCTCGAACAGGGTTTCAACCGGACGATGGCCGGCGCGACCGGCGCGCCGGGATTGGGTACCAGTCCCTCGTCGGCCGATCCGTCACTGCTGTATCGTCTTGAAACCCTGCACAAGGAGCAGCGGATCGAGGAACGCGTCGCACGCCTGAAGTCGCAACCCGGAAAGCTGCCGGGCGACATCTCCTGACCGGATGTTTCCGAACCTGAGAGCAAAACGATAATGATTTCTTCACTGATGCTGCCGGGTAACGCGCCATTCGTCGCCGCCATCGGGTTGATGATCGTCATCGGCGCGCTGGAATGCGTATCGATGCTGATGGGGCTGAGCCTGACCGAGCATGCGGGCAGCTTGCTCGTCCTGCATTTTGGTCTCGATCATGCCGACAGCGGCGCCGACGCCAGCGTTGTCGGCCAGTTTCTCGGCTGGCTGCATGTGGGTCGGGTTCCGCTGCTGATCCTGCTGATCCTCTTCCTGCTCGGCTTTTCAGTTGTCGGGCTCGCGTTGCAGACATCACTGCAGGCCGTCGCGGGTTTCATGATGCCTACCGCGCTAGCCGTCGGGTTGGCGGCGGCCGCGGCGCTGCCGTTCGTGCGTCACACCGGTAAATTCGTCGCGCGCTTTCTCCCGCAAAGCGAGACCACGGCGGTTTCCGAAGCCGATTTTATCGGCCGCACCGCACGGATCATCACCGGCGAAGCATCGCTGGGCAATCCGGCCGAAGCACGGCTCGTCGACGAGCACGGCCAGCAGCACTATGTCCGGGTGGAGCCGGACGAAGCCGGCCGGACTTTCGCGAAAGGCACGACGGTCCTGCTCGTGTCGCGCATCTCGGGTTCGCGCTATCACGCGATCGAAAATCCCCGGCCCGAATTGCTCTGAATCCCTTTTCGCCGGGCGGCCGCTGTTCCGGGCGGCGCGGGCTGGCGCATGTTGCTGTCACCATCCGTACACAGGAGTCGAACAAATATCATGATGAATGCACTCTCATTCTGGGGCGCCATTGCGTTGGCAGTGGTGGTGGGTCTCTGCGTGATCGGCCTGATTTTCGCGCGTCTCTATGTCCGGGCGTCCGCGGAGCGGGCCTTCGTCCGCACCGGTCTCGGCGGTCAGAAGGTGATCATGAGCGGCGGCGCGGTGGTGCTGCCGGTGTTTCACGAGGTGATCCCGATCAACATGAACACGCTGAAGCTCGAAGTGAGCCGAGCGACGCGCGATAGCCTCATCACGAAGGACCGGATGCGTGTCGACGTGGTCGTGGCCTTCTTCGTGCGGGTCGCACCGACCGAAGAGGGGGTGTCGACCGCCGCGCAGACGCTCGGGCAGCGCACGCTTGCGCCGGAAAACCTGCGCGCGCTCGTCGACGACAAGTTCGTCGATGCGCTGCGCTCGACTGCCGCGCAGATGACGATGCAGGACCTGCAGGACGCCCGCGAAAAATTCGTGCAGGGCGTGCAGAACACTGTCGCCGAAGATCTGACGAAGAACGGGCTGGAATTGGAAAGCGTGTCGCTGACCAATTTCAACCAGACGTCGAAGGAGTATTTCGATCCGAACAATGCGTTCGATGCCGAAGGCCTGACGAAGCTCACCCAAGAAACCGAGCGGCGCCGCAAGGAGCGCAACGAGGTCGAGCAGGATACCGAGGTGGCCGTGCGTGAAAAGAACCGCGACGCACTGTCCCGCAAGCTCGAAATCGAGCAGCAGGAATCGTTCATGAAGCTCGAACAGGAGCAGCAGGTCAAGACGCGCACGGCCGAACAGAATTCCCGCATCGCCACGTTCGAGGCCGAGCGTCACCAGGAGGCGGAGCAGAGCCGGATCGCCGCCGAGCGGCAGATCCAGGAATCCGAGATCCAGCGCGAGCAGGCATTGCGCACCCGCAAGGTGGAAGCGGAGCGCGAAGTGCGCGTGAAGGAGATCGAGCAGATGCGGGTCACGGAGATGGCGGCGATCGAGCAGGCGAAAGTGACTGAAATTGCGCAGCAGGAGAAGGCGATCGTGATCGCGGAGAAGTCCGAGGCGCAATCGCAGGCGCAGGCTCGCGCGAATGCGTCGCTCGCGGACGCGGTGCGCGCCGAGCAACTGGTCGAGACGACACGCAAGACCGCCGAGGCGGATCGCGCGAAGCAGGTGGCGCTGATCGAGGCGTCGCAGGAGGCGGAAACGCAGGCGGTTCACATCACGACGCAGGCGCGAGCGGAGCGGGACGCGGCTCAGATGCAGGCTGCCGCGATGGTCGAGCTGGCCGAAGCGGCGCGCAAGAAGGGTCTCGCGGAGGCGGAAGCGCAGCGTGCGCTGAACGACGCGATCAATGCGCTTTCGTCGGATCAGACCAGCCTCAAGTTCAAGCTCGCGCTGCTGCAGGCGTTGCCGGGCGTGATTCAGCAGACCGTCGAGCCGATGAAGTCGATCGACGGCATCAAGATCATCCAGGTCGACGGGCTCAATCGCGGCGGTGCGGCGGACGGCGGCGCGTCGGCCGCGACAGGGGGCAATCTGGCTGAGCAGGCGATGTCCGCGGCATTGTCCTATCGCGCGCACGCGCCGCTGATCGATTCGCTGCTGGGTGAAATCGGTTTGTCCGGCGGATCGCTGCAGGGATTGGTGCCGGCTGTCCCGACTGACGTGCCGGCAGCGAACCACGCACTGGCGGCGAACCACGTGCCGGCGGTCGCCGTTTCGCCCGAGAGCGGCCGTGAGGCCGGCTAACGGCAGATAGTGGCGGATCGGCCGCCGGCTTGGCCGGCGGCCGGTCGGGGTTGGTGCTTGCTGCTTGCTGCCGCCTGCGCCTCCCGTCATCCCCGCCCGAAACTCGGCCGCTTCGGATCGTACGTCCACCCCGGCACCAGATAACGCATCGCGACCGCATCGTCGCGCGCGGTGCCACCCACCTCGTTGTACAGCGCATGCGCGGCCTCGACCTGCGCCATGTCCAGTTCGATGCCGAGCCCCGGCCGTTCCGGCACGGCCACCTTGCCGCCGACGATCGCGAGCGGCTCGCGCGTGAGCCGCGCGTCGCCTTCCTGCCAGATCCAGTGCGTATCGATCGCGGTGATCGTGCCGGGCGCGGCCGCTGCCGCATGCGTGAACATCGCGAGCGACACGTCGAAGTGGTTGTTCGAATGCGAACCCCAGGTGAGCCCCCAGTCGCGGCACAGCTGCGCGAGCCGCACCGAGCCCTGCATCGTCCAGAAATGCGGATCGGCGAGCGGAATGTCGACCGCCTGCAGCCGCACCGCATGATCCATCTGCCGCCAGTCGGTCGCGATCATGTTGGTCGCGGTCGGAATCCCCGTCGCGCGGCGGAATTCGGCCATCACCTCGCGGCCCGAATAACCGCCTTCCGGCCCGCACGGATCTTCCGCATACGCGAGCAGGTGGCCTTGTCCGCGGCACAGCGCGACGGCCTCGTCGAGCGACCACGCGCCGTTCGGGTCGAGCGTCGCGCGCGCGTCGGGAAAGCGCGCCTTGATCGCCGCGATCGCTTCCATCTCGTCGGCGCCGGCCATCACGCCGCCCTTCAGCTTGAAATCGGCGAAACCGTAGCGCTCGACCGCGGCTTCGGCCTGCCGAGCGATCGCGGCCGGCGTCAGCGCCGCTTCGTTGCGCAGCCGGAACCACGGCACCGACGCCTGCGCTTCGTCGCGATACGGCAGATCGGTGCGGCGCCGGTCGCCGATGTAGAACAAATACGCGAGCATCGGCACCGCGTCGCGCTGCTGGCCTTCGCCGAGCAGCGCCGCGACCGGCACGTCGAGGTGCTGGCCGAGCAGGTCGAGCAGCGCGGCTTCGATCGCGGTGATCACGTTGTCGAGCCGCAGGTTGATCTCGTGCGGCTGACGCAGCACCGCCGCCTCGCCGGCCGACGTCACTTCGTGGCGAATCGTGCGTCCGGCGCCGGCGCCCGCGCCGGACAGCGCCGCGCGCACCGCGTTGAGCGTGGCCTGGTAGCGTCCGATCGGCTGCCCGACCACGAGATCCGTCATGCGCTCGAGCGCGTGGCGGATGCCTTCGCCGCCCGGCACTTCGCCGACGCCCGTATGCCCGCTGCCGTCGTCGAGGATCACGAGGTTGCGCGTGAAGTACGGCGCGTGCGCGCCGCACAGGTTGAGCAGCATGCTGTCGCGGCCGGCGACGGGAATCACCTGCATGCGGGTGACGCGCGGGGTGCCGGCACGGCTGGGTTCGGACATCGGTTCGCTCCTGGTTCCGGTGGCGTGCGGGCCGCCGGACGCGCCGGCGCGGCCCGCGCCGTTCATTGAAGCTCGACGCGGCGGATCTCGCCGACGACGAACAGGTAGCAGATCACGGCGACGAGCGCATGCGCGACGACATAGACGAGCGCGCCGTTGAACGAGCCGCTTCGGTCGACGATATAGCCGATCGCGATCGGCGTCGTGATGCTGGAAAGATTGCCGCACGTGTTGAGCAGTGCGCCGCTCAGGCCGGCGATCTGGCGCGGCGCGGTGTCGGCGTTGACGGCCCAGCCGAGCGCGCCGAGCCCCTTGCCGAAGAACGACAGCGCCATGAACACCACGACGAGCACGTGCGAATCGGTGTAATTGCAGACGATCATCGACATCGACAGCAGCATGCCGATCACGATCGGCACCTTGCGCGCGACCGACAGCGACCGGCCCTGCCTGAGCAGCGCATCGGACACGACGCCGCCGAGAATCCCGCCGAGGAACCCGCATACGGCGGGGATCGACGCGACGAGGCCGGCGTTGAGGATCGACATCCCGCGCGCCTGCACGAGATAGACGGGGAACCACGTGATGAAGAAGTAGGTGAGCGCGTTGATGCAGTACTGCGCGACGTACACGCCGACCAGCATCCGGTTCCTCAGCAGCGCCTTCACGTGGCGCATCGACGGGCCGCCGTCGCGCCCGCCCGTCGCATGGTCGATGTCGACGAGCGCCCCGCCTTCGGCGAGGTAGTCGAGTTCCGCGCGGTTGATGTTCGGGTGATGCTTCGGGTCGTACATCGTGCGGTTCCACACCAGCACGAACACGAAGCCGAGCACGCCCATCACCGCGAACACCGACTGCCAGCCGAACGCATGCACGAGCCAGCCCATCAGCGGCGCGAACACGACGGTCGCCGCGTACTGCGCGGCGTTGAAGATCGCCGACGCGGTGCCGCGCTCGGGCGCCGGGAACCACGCGGACACGATCCGGCTGTTGGCGGGGAACGACGGCGCCTCGGCCGCGCCGACCAGGAAACGCAGCCCGAACAGCAGCGCGAACGCGGCCGCCCCGCCGAAGAAGCCGATCCCGCCTTGCAGCAGCGTGAACAGCGACCAGAAGAAGATGCTGAATGCGTAGACGATGCGCGAGCCGTAGCGGTCGAGCAGCCAGCCGCCGGGCAATTGCGCGATCACGTACGACCAGCCGAACGCGGAAAAGATGAAGCCCATCTGCACGTGGCTCAGGTGCATCGAGCGGGCCAGCGCCGGGCCCGCGATCGCGATGGCGGCGCGATCCGCGTAGTTGATCGTCGTGATCGCGAACAGGACGGCCAGCACCAGCCAGCGCACGCGGGTGCGCCGGGCCGTTGCCGACGCGGACGCCGGCAGCGCGTGAAGCGGATTCATGACTTGTCTCCTCCGAAGGGCGGAAGGTGCCGTCGTGCGGCAGGCGCGTCGGGTGCGCGCGTGATGGGTGTGGATGCCGCCGACGGGAGGCCGGGCACCGGACGCCGATGCAGGCGGGGCGTCCCGGCCATTCTGTCATGTCGACATTTGCGCTTTCATGCCAATTGCTGACTTGATCGATTCAGCATTTGAATCGATCGAAGGCGGCGCGCGGTCACGCGTGCGCGTCGTCCGGGCTGTTGCGGTGGTGGCGCGCGACGTGCTGCGCGAGAAACTCGACGGCGGCGCGCACGCCCGGCAACTGGCCGCGCCGATGCGGCATCAGCAGCGTCGTCGTGACGGTGCCGGCGCACCAGCCGGGCAGCACGCGCACGAGCGTGCCGGACGCGAGCGCGGCCCCGGCGATCCAGTCGGGCAGGCAGGCGAGGCCGAGGCCGGCCGTCGCCGCCTGTAGCAGCAGCGTCGATTCGTCGGCCTGCAGCCGCAAGCGCGGCGTCACGTCGACGGCGTCGCCGCCGCGCTGCAGCCGCCACGGCTGCGGGCCCGGGTGAAGCGCGTCGTGCTGTGCGAGATCGGCCGGCGTGTCGGGCGTGCCGGCCCGCGCGAGATAGGCCGGCGCGGCGACGACGACGATCGGCGACGCCGCGAGCGGCCGTTGCACGAGCGCGGAATCGGGCAGCGGCGCGAAATGGCTGCGCACCGCGATGTCGAAGCCTTCCTGCGCGATGTCGACGAGGCGGTCGCTCGCATGAATCTGCAGCAGCAGCTTCGGGTGCGCGATCGCCAGCGCCGGCAGGCACGGCGCGAGGATGTGCTGCGCGACCGGCACCGAGCTCGTGATCCGCACGACGCCGGCCGGCTCGGCGGCCTGCCGCAGCACCGCGTCGCGCGCGCTTTCGGCCTCGATCACGGCGGCGCGCGCATGCTCGAAGAATTCGGCGCCGACCGGCGTGAGCCGGAAGCTGCGCGACGTGCGATGCACGAGCCGCGCGCCGAGCGTGCGCTCGAGCTCGGCCACGCGCTTGCTGACCGTCGATTTCGGCAGGTCGAGCCGGCGCGCGGCCGCCGACATGCTGCCGGCATCCACCGCCTGCACGAACAGGTAGAGATCGTTCAGATTCACTTCCAGCGTCCACATGGAGAAACGACGGGTTTCGATTTTAGCGGCTACTGCGCCATCGTCCGCCATGGGAGCATGACGGCTCGTTCAACTTTCGCGGAATTCCCCCATGTCTCCGATCCTTCTCTACGGTATTCCCGCCGGCTGCTCGTTCGGCTCGATCGTCGCGCTCGAATGGACCGGCCGCCCGTACCGGCTGTCGCGCATCACGATGCCGGGTGCCGTGACGAGCGACGCGTTCGTCGCGCTGAACCCCGTCGCCGAAACGCCGGCGTTCGTCACCGCGAACGGCGACGTGCTGACCGAAAGCATCGCGATCCTCGGCCATATCGGCGCGCAGGCGCTCGACAGCGGCCTCGCGTTTCGCCAGGGCAGCGCGGATTTCGACCGGCTGAACCGGATGCTGGCGTGGCTGAACACGACGTTCTTCAACGCGTTCGGTGCGCTCTGGTACGTGTACGAACACGACACCGAAGGCGCCGAGAAAGCGGCGCTGCAGGCGTACGGCCGCGGCAAGGTGCTGAAGGCGCACCGGCAGCTCGAAGCGCTGCTCGAACGCGGAGAAGGCCCGTGGCTGCTGGGCGCGCGGCGCACGCTGGCCGATGCGTACTTTGCCGGGATCGCGCGCTGGGCCGACTATCACGCGGTGTTCGAGCGCGATGCGTTTCCGCATGTCGCCGCGCTGCGCGCGCGGCTGGCCGACGATGCCGGCGTGCGGTTCGCGCACGCGATCGAGGAAAACCTGCCGCCGCCGGTGTCGTCCGCGTTCGAGGGGCATGTGTCGCTCGACGACGCGTTGGCCAGCGCGCGCGGCATCGCGGTGCCGGCGCGGGCTGCCTGATCGGCCACCTCGGCCACCTCGGCCACCTCGGCCGCGCGTCAGGGTGGAATCCGCTGGCGATATTTTTACCCGGGCAATATTGACATCCAATTAATACCCGGATAAAAATAGCGTCATTCCGATTCCAGCCCGCGGGCGACCACCATGACGACTTCCACGCTCCTTCCTTCGTACACGGCCTTCGACGGCCACCGGCGGCTCGCGTCCGGCCCGCTCGCGACGGTCGCGCTCGCGGTCCGGCAGACGGCCGGCGACGCGATGCCCGGTTCGATCCTGATCTTCGACGACGCGACGGGCCGCTCGATCGACCTCGACCTGCGCGGCACCGCGGACGACATTCGCGCGCGCTATGCGGTGCCGTCGGGCGATGCATCCGGCGGCGCCGGCGAGCCGGCCGGCGCGGGCGAGCAGCGCGGCCGCGGCCGGCCGAAGCTCGGCGTCGTGTCGCGCGAGGTCACGCTGCTGCCGCGTCACTGGGAATGGCTCGGCGCACAGCCGGGCGGCGCGTCGGTCGCGCTGCGCAAGCTCGTCGAGGACGCGCGACGCACGCATGCGGCGGCCGACCGGCAGCGCGACGCGCAGGCCCGTGCCTACCACTTCATGTCGGCGATGGCGGGCGACCTGCCCGGTTTCGAGGAAGCCGCGCGGGCGCTGTATGCGAACGATCCGGCGCGACTGGCCGAGTGCGTCGCCGGCTGGCCCGACGACGTACGCGACCATGCGCTCGCGCTGGCGCGCGGCGACCTGCCGCCGTCCACCGAAGGCCACTGACGGAGCGCCGACGCAATGACCGTATTCGACCTGAACCGTGGCGCGATCGCGCCGGTCGCCGACGAAGTCGATCTCGTCGATCTGCGTGTGACGGGCGCCATTCCGCGCGAACTCTGCGGCACGCTGCTGCGCAACGGCCCGAACCCGCCGGGCGGCCGTTTCGAAGGCAACGACATGCTGTCGTGGTGGCCGGAGGCCGCGATGCTGCATGCGATCGCGTTCGACGGCGGCCGGGCGGCCGGCTACCGGAACCGCTGGGCGCGCACGCAGCGCTGGGCCGCCGTGCACGCGCCCGGGCAAGTGCCGCATCTGCCCGACACCAATCCGAACGTGAGCCTGTTGCAGCATGCGGGCGAACTGCTCGCGCTGGCCGAGGGCGGCGCGCCGCTCGCGATCACCGCGGCGCTCGATTCGCTCGGCCTGCCGGCGCGGCATGCGGGTTTCGACGGCGGGATGACCGCGCATCCGAAGGTCGATCCGGTGACGGGCGAGCTGATCCTGTTCCGCGCGGACTGGCGTGCGCCGTGGCTGCGCTACGGCGTCGCGGATGCGCAGGGCGTGCCGCGCGTCGAGCTCGAGATCGAGCTGAGCGCGCCGTCGATGATGCACGACCTCGCGATCACCGAAACCCGCAGCTTGTTGCTCGACCTGAACGTCGGCTACGACTTCTCGCTGCTGAAGCAAGGCCACCGGATGCCGCTGCGCTGGCACGACGACCGGCCCGCGCGCATCGGCGTGATCCCGCGCCATGGCGGCGACGTGCGCTGGTTCGGCGTCGAGCCGTGCTTCATCCAGCACGTCGTGAACGCGTACGACTGCGACGCGTCGTGCATCGTGCTCGACGCGGTGCGCTATCCGTCGTTCCTGCGGCTCGACGCGCGCACGGGTCGCTTCGCCGACAACCCGGTCGGCGAGCTGTGGCGCTACGTGATCGATACGGCGAACGGGCTGGTCGACGAAGGACCGCTTGCCGACGGCGGCATCGAGCTGCCGCGCATCGACGAAAGCCGGACCGGGCGCCGCTACCGCTACCTGTATGCGGCCGAGCAGCCGAACAACGCCGAAATGCGCGGCGTGATGCGTTTCGATCACGTGCGCGGCACGACGATGCACTACGCGGTGCCGGCCGGCGACCAGAACGGCGAGCCGGTGTTCGTGCCGCGTCCGGGCCGTCGCGACGAAGACGAGGACGACGGCTGGCTGCTGGTGATGGTCTACCGCGCGGCGACGGATACGAGCGACGTCGTGATCCTCGATGCGCGCGCGATCGACGCGGGGCCGGTCGCGACCGTGCATCTGCCGCGCCGCGTGCCGGCCGGGTTCCACGGCGCGTGGGTGCCGCGCGAACGTCGAACGTGAGCGGCGGCGCGCGTCACTGCGCGCGCAGCGCGTCGACGATCTTGAGCCGCGCGGCGCGCATCGCCGGCAGGAAGCCGCCGACGAGTCCCATCACGAGCGAGAACACGAGCGTCTTCACGACGATCGCGGGCGTCAGCACGAAGCGGAACGACAGGTCCGAGAAGGTCTGGAAGTTGGTCGTCGAGAACGACGCGAACTGCATCAGCGACGCGCACGCGAGCCCCATCACGCCGCCGACGAAGCCGAGCAGCAGCGCCTCCAGCAGGAACGCGGCGAGCACGTTGGTGCGCTTGAAGCCGAGCGCGCGCAGCGTGCCGATCTCGGCCACGCGGTTCGCGACCGATGCATACATCGTGATCATCGCGCCGATCATCGCGGCGATCGAGAAGATCGTCGACAGCGTGATGCCGAGGATGTTGATGAACGTCGACAGCGCCTTCGACTGGTCGCCGTAGAAGGTCTGTTCGCGTTTCGCCTCGTCGGTCAGCCGCGGGTCGACGTCGATGTCGGCCTTGAAGCGCGCGAAGCCGTCGGCGCTCGGGATGCGCAGCACCATCGACGAATAGCTGGTGCGCCGGAACGACTGCATCAGCTGGTCGACGTCGCCCCAGATCTCCGAGTCGAAGCCGCTGCCGCCCGCGTCGAACACGCCGACGATGGTCCAGTCGCGCTGCGCGAAATGCAGGCGGTCGCCGAGCTGCGTGCCGCTGAAGCCTTTCGCGATCGCGCTGCCGACGACGATCTCCGACGAGCCCGGCGCGAACGGGCGGCCGGCCGCGAGCTTCACGTGCGGCCGCAGCGCGAAGCCGGCCGGCGACACGCCGCGGATCACGACGTTCGACGGCTTGCCGGTCGACGTCTTGACGAGCGAGATCAGCACGACGGCTTCCTTCGAGACGAGCGGCCGTCCGTCCGGGCCGAGCGCGACGGCCGGGTGCATCTCGAGCGCGTTGGCCTGCTGATGGTCGATCGAACTCTGGATCTCGGTCTCGGCGCCCTTGCGGATCACCACCGCGTTGTCCGCCTCGCCGGTCGACACGAGCGTTTTCGTGAGCCCCGCGTCGAGCATCTGCACCGTCGCGAACACGAAGATCACGAGCGCCATCCCGCCGGCCGTGAGCGCGGTGGTGAGCCGTCGGGTCCACAGGTTGCGCGCGATGTAGGTGAGCGGAATGGCCATGCGCGCCTCTATCCGATCGCCCGCAGGCCTTCGACGACGCGCACGCGCGCGGCCTGCCACGCCGGCACGAGCGCGGCCGCGAGACCGACCGCGACCGAGCACGCGGCCTGCAGCACGACCGTCTCGGTCGACACCTTGAACACCGGGAAGATGCCGCCGGCCGCCTGCTTGAACAGGCTCGCGGCGGGCGGCGTCGCGAGGATGCCGAGCGCGCCGCCGGCCACCGCGATCGCGACCGATTCGCCGAACACGAGCAGCGCGAGGAACCCGGGGCCGAAGCCGAGCGCCTTCAGCGTCGCGTATTCGGCCGTGCGCTCGCGCGCGCTCATCGCCATCGCGTTGGCCATCACGGCCATGATGATCAGGATCACCACGTACGACACGAGGCGGATCGCCGCGATGATCTGGTTCGACATCGCGACGAAGCCGAGCTGGAACGCCTGTTCGGTCTCGGTCAGCGTTTCGGCGAGCGAGTTCTTGAACACCGCGTCGACGTTGCGCGCGATCGACGCGCCGTCGTCGGGGTTCGCGATGCCGAGCACGAACACGCCGACCTGGTCGGCCTGCTTCGGCGTGCGCTTGCGCACCGTCTCGTTCAGGTAATCCCAGTGGAACACCAACTGGCGCGTGATCGTCGAATCGTCGCGGCCGTCGAGAATCCCGCGCACGACGAAGTCCCACGTGCCCGGATAGATCGTGCCCTTCAGCGGGATCACGTCGCCGACCTTGAAGCCGAACTGCGTCGCGAGCTGGCGGCCCACGAGGCAGCCGCGGCGGTCGCGGTCGTAGTCGGCGCGCTGCTGCGCCGGCAGGATGAATTCGGGATACAGGTCGAGATAGTTGTCCGATACCGCGAAGCTCGCGAAGAAGTTCTTCGGGTCGCGGTAGATGCCGCCGAACCAGTTCGAGCGGACCACGGTCGTCACGCCGTCGACGCCGCGGATCCGGCTCTCGTCGCTCACCGGCAGC
This sequence comes from Burkholderia sp. MSMB1826, assembly GCF_001526325.1. NCBI lineage: Bacteria > Pseudomonadati > Pseudomonadota > Betaproteobacteria > Burkholderiales > Burkholderiaceae > Burkholderia > Burkholderia sp. MSMB1826. Next base: position 32,745 of record NZ_LOYN01000014.1, on the reverse strand, counting down.
GGAAACACCAGCGAGATCGCGTTGCGCGTGACGAGCCGGCCGCTGGACGCGGCCGCCGCGCCCGCGTACCACGCGTCGACCACCGTATGCAGCAGCCCGAACGCGAGCACCGCGATGGTCAGCCCGAGCACGGTCAGGAGCGTGCGCAGCCGGTGCCGCAGCGCGTTGCGCGCGATCAGCTTCACGACCATCTTGCGCGCTCCCGCCGCCGGTCAGCCGGCGTGCCCATCGATCAGCTCTCCTTTTTCCAGATGGACGAGCGAGCGCGCGGCGCCGGCCGCATGCGCGTCGTGCGTCACCATGATGATCGTCTTGCCGAGTTCGGCGTTCATCCGCTGCAGCATCGCGAGCACGTCGGTCGCCGACGCGCGGTCGAGGTCGCCGGTCGGCTCGTCGGCGACGATCAGCACGGGATCGGTGATCAGCGCGCGCGCGATCGCGACGCGCTGCTGCTGGCCGCCCGACAGCTCGGACGGGTAATGGCGCGTGCGATCGCCGAGATTCACCATGTCGAGCACGAGCTCGACGCGCTCGCGTCGTTCGCGGCGCGACAGGTGCGTGAGCATCAGCGGCAGTTCGACGTTCTCGAACGCGGTGAGCACGGGCATCAGGTTGTAGAACTGGAAGATGAAGCCGACGTTCGCGGCGCGCCATTCGGCCAGTTGCGCCTCGGCGAGTTGCGAGATGTCGAGGCCGCCGACGCGCAGCTCGCCGCTGTCGGGCCGGTCGATGCCGGCCACGAGGTTCAGCAGCGTGCTCTTGCCGGAACCGGACGGCCCCATCAGCGCGACGAAGTCGCCTTCGCCGATGTCGAGCGAGATGTCGGTGAGCACGGGCACGATCTGGTTGCCGCGCCGGTACGACTTCGCGACGTGGCTGATCTCGACGAGGGGCGGTAGGGCGTCGTTCACGCGCGCTACTTCTTCGCGACGGTCACTTTCGCGCCGTCCTTCAGCTTCGCGCCCGGCGCGAGCACGACCGTGTCGCCGGATTTCACGCCACGGATCGCCACCAGCTCGCCGATCCGCATGCCGCGCGTCACGGCCGCCGCATGCACGGCGTCGTCCTTCACGACGAACACGACCGGCCGGCCGTCGCGCTCGACCACGGCGCTCGCCTGCACGGCGGTCACCGGCTGTCGGTCCTGCGGCGACGCCGGCTTCGACAGGAACGCGATCTTCGCGCTCATGTCGGGCAGCACGCGCTCGTCGCGGTCGACGAAGCGCACCTTCACGAGCACGGTGGCCTTCGAGCGGTCGACGGTCGGCACGATCCGCGACACGCGGCCGGCGAAGCGCATGTCGGGCAGCGCGTCGAGCTGGATCTCGCACGGCTGCTCGGCGCGGATCTTCGCGATGTTCGATTCGGCGACGTCGGCCTCGACCTCGAGCGTCTCCATGTCGGCGATCGTCACGACCGCGCCCTTGCTGTCCGACGCGGACGAGAACGGCGTGATGTTGTCGCCGACGTTCGCGTGCTTGGCGAGCACGATGCCGTCGAACGGCGCGCGGATCACCGTCTGGTCGACCGCGACCTGCGCGGCCTGCGCGTTCGCTTCGGCGGACGCGATCGCGGCCCGGTCGCTGGCGAGCGTCGCGCGCGCCTTGTTCACGCGCGCCGTGTCGGTGTCGAGCTGCGCGGCCGGCACGGCGCCGCGCGGCGCGAGCGCGGCGGTGCGGCGCAACGCGATCTCCGCATCCTTGAGTTCCGCCTGCGCGACGCCGAGGTTCGCGCGGGAAACCTGCACCTGCGCGCGCGCCTGGGCAAGCGACGCCTGCACGTCGCTGCTTTCGAGCCGCGCGATGATCTCGTCCTGCTTCACGCGCGTGCCTTCGAGCACGCCGAGCCATTCGACGCGCCCCTGGCCCTTCGACGCGACCGCGGCCTTGCGTTGCGGCACGACGTAGCCGGTCGCATTGAGCTGCGTGTCGTTCTGGTACGGGTAGGCGGACGTGACGGACGTGGTGTCGACGGTCGGCCGACCGGTGAGCGCGAGGCCGGCGACGATCGCGATGACGATCAGCGCGGCGGCGACCGCATAGCGGACCCACCGGCGCCGACGCGGCACCGGTGCGATCGGACGCCGGTCGATTTTCAGTTTGTCCAGATTGTGATCGGGCAATTTGAGCGCCTCGAGACGGCGGCGGTCGTGTGACCGGCGCGATCCGGTTTCCGGGGAAAGGGACGGATGGACGCCAGTATAAGCGTCGCCCCGGCGCCGCGCGAGCCGGTTTGCGCGGCCGGGGCGGCGGCCTGTCCAGCCTGCCGGCGCCGGCCGACGCGCCGGCCCCCGGGGAAACCCGAGGATGCAAGCAACGTGTCAACTTGCCGCGAACGCGGTGCGTTATGGAACCAGTGCGCCAGGTTTTGTCGCGACGGAAACGGCGAAAGCCGGCCTCGCGGCCTGGGGCTCCGGTGCGAATGCCTCGCATCTTTGATTACCGGTACGTTTGATTTTTTCTCCGCTAAAGGAAGAACAATGAAGAAGACGCTCGCTTCGATCATCGCCGCAGCATTCGCACTCGCATCGGTTTCGGCATTCGCACAGGCGTCCGCGCCGGCAGCCGACACGTCGGCCGCCGCTTCGGCACCGGCCAAGAAGGATCACAGCAAGCCGAAGCACCAGCTGAAGCACCACGGTTCGAAGAAGGGCCAGGCGAAGGCTGCAGCCGCATCGGCCGCCGGCACGAACGACGCAGGCACGCAGAACTAAGCGGTTCGCCCCACGACCGGCGTTGCCGGTCACCGGTTTGCCAACCCCGCATGCTCCGGCATGCGGGGTTTCGTTTTTTCAGGCGCCGGGTTCGGCGGGTTCGTCGAGCCGGGCGGGCGGCGGCATGCGCATCGCGTCGACCACCGCGCGCATGCGCCGCCAGTGCGAGCCTTCCCAGAGCACGCGCCGGCACACGTCGCACGCGGCGAAGCGCCGGTGCCGCTGCCGGATGCCGGCCGGCACGCGCGGCGCCGCGGCCGCCGCGTCGAGCGGATGCAGCGGCGCGTTGCAGCGCAGGCACAGCCGGAACGGCCGCATGTGCGGCGCGAGATCGAGCCGCTCGAACAGTTCGCGCAACTGGTCGGCCGGCTGCAGCGCATGGAGATAGCAGCCGCGCACGACCGCGCGCCGCTTGAGCAGCTCGCGGTCGCGCGTCAGCACGATCCGGTTCTCGCGCTCGGCGAGCGCCGCGAGTTCGTCGTCGCGGTAGTGGTTGTCGTAGCAGGTGTCGAAGCCGGCGAGGCGCAGCAGTTGCGCGAGGCCGCCGAGATGCGCGTCGGCCACGAAGCGCCATGACGCCGGTTGCCGCGCGGCCGCGCCGTTGACCGCCGGCCGTGCGCGCTCGGGAAAGACCTCGACGCGGTCGCCGTCGCCGAGCGGCCGATCGAGCGCGGCCGGCGCGTCGTTCACGCACAGCCGGCCGATTTCGGTATGCGGGACGCCGAGCGCCTCGATCGCATGCTTCACCGTCGCATCGCGGGCGTACGCGTGCGCGAACGCCCGGTCGCGCTGCGGGCGCGCGAGAAAGGCGTTCAGTTCGCCGTGAAAGCGGAAGGTCGCGGTCGCCATCCGTGCAGTATCGCACCGCGCCCGGCCGGCGGCAGGCGCTGCAAAGCGCCGGCATCTGTGTTTAACTCGCGGCTTCACGGAGCGAAGGAGCGGGACATGGATCTCGGGTTTATCGGGCTGGGCGAAATGGGGCAGGCGATCGCGACGAACCTGCTGAAGGCGGGCCACACGGTGCGGGTCTGGAACCGGTCGCGCGAACGGGCCGAGCCGCTGGCCGCATTCGGCGCGCGTGTCGTCGACACGCCGGCCGACGCGTTTCGCGGCGACGCCGTGTTCTCGATGCTCGGCGACGATACGGCCGCGCGCGCGGTATTCGACGACGCGCTGCTGGCCCAGGCGCCGCGCGGGCTGATCCACGTGAACATGGCGACGGTGTCGGTCGCGCTCGCCGAATCGCTCGCGCACGCGCATGCGTCGCGCGGCATCGACTACGTCGCCGCGCCGGTGATGGGGCGGCCCGACGTCGCGGCCGCCGCGCGCCTGACGATCATGGCGGGCGGCCCGGCCGAGGCGATCGACCGCGTGCAGCCGCTGTTCGACGCGATCGGTCAGAAGACCTGGCGCTTCGGTTCGCTGCCGCAGCACGCGAACGTCGCGAAGATCGCCGCGAATTTCACGCTCGCGTCGGCGATCGAGACGCTCGGCGAGGCGTCCGCGCTGCTGGGCGCGCACGGCGTCGCGATGCGCGATTTCCTCGACGTGATCACCAGCAGCGTGTTCCCGGGGCCCGTCTACGAAGGCTACGGCGCGATGATCGCGGAGCGGCGCTACGAGCCCGCGCGTTTCAAGGCTCGGCTCGGGCTGAAGGACGTCCGGCTCGCGCTGGAGGCCGGCGACGCGACGTCGGTGCCGCTGCCGGTGGCGAGCGTCGTGCGCGACAGCCTGCTCGACGCGCTCGCGCACGGCGGCGGCGACCAGGATTTCGCGGTGCTCGGCGAGACCGCGCTGCGTCGCGCCGGCCGCTGACACGCGACAGAAGCGCCGTGCGCACGGCATAATCGGCAGTCCGGTTTTCCCTTACATCATTCCAGGCAGAGGCAGTTCATGAACTTGCATACGTGGTGGCTTTTCGTGGCGACGGTGTTCGTCGTGTCGGCGATTCCGGGCCCGAACATGCTGCTCGTGATGACGCACGGCGCGCGGCACGGGCTGCGGCGCGCGTCCGCGACGATGGTCGGCTGCCTGAGCGCGCTGGTGCTGATGCTCGCGGTATCCGCGGCGGGGCTCGGCGCGGTGCTCGAGGCATGGCCGGCGATGTTCAATGCGTTGCGCTTCGCGGGCGCGGCCTACCTGGTCTATCTCGGCGTGAAGGCGTGGCGCGCGCGCGTGGACGACGCGCCGGCGGCCGACGCCGATGCCGTGTCGCCAGGGGCGTCGGCATCGCGCGTGGCGCTGTTCCGCAACGGCTTCCTGGTCGCGGGCAGCAACCCGAAGGCGATCCTGTTCGCGGCCGCGCTGCTGCCGCAGTTCATCAACGCGGCCGAGCCTACGCTGCCGCAGTTCGGCATCCTCGTCGTCACGTTCGCGGTGATCGAAGTGAGCTGGTATCTCGTCTACGCGGCGTTCGGCACGCGCATCGGCGCCACGCTGAAGAGCCAGAGCGTCGCGAAGGTGTTCAACCGGCTGACGGGCGGGCTGTTCGTCGGCTTCGGCGCGATGATGGCGCTGGTTCGTCACTGATTCCCGGCCGGCACCGGCGTACCGAACGCCCCGTCCCTCGCAAGAGGGCGGGGCGTTCGGTTTTCGGGCGCCGCGTCGCACCGCTGCCCGCTCACGCACGGGGGCGATCCAGCGCCGCCGCGCCGGCGCCGCGTCCGGCCGTCAGCCCGAACACGGCCGCCGCGCCGGCGGACGCGAACCCGACGCCGCACACTGCGCTCCATCCGCCCCATACCCACGCGCTGCCCGCGAGTGCCGCGCCGAGCGCGCCGCCGACGAAGAACAGCCCGACGAACAGCCCGTTCAGGCGTCCGCGCGCGGCCGGGTTCAGCAGGTTGATCGCGCGACGGCCGATCGTCTGGTCGACGATGACGCCCGCATCGAGCAGCGCCGCACCGCCGGCCAGCAGCGCGAGCGCGACGCCGCGATGCGCATGCGCGTCGAAGCCGAACCAGCCGGCGCCGGCGATCCCGAGCACGGCGAGCGCCGCGAGCATCGTGCCGTGCGCGAGCCGCTGCGCGGCCGGGCCGTGACCGCGGTCGCCCGCGCGGCCGGCGAGCGGCGTGACGATCGCGCCGCTGGCGCCGGCGAACGCGAACAGCGCGATCCCATGCAGGTCGAGCGCGAACGGCGGCTGCGCGAGCCGCAGCCCGACGGCGGTCCAGAATGCGCTGAACGCGGCCATCGCGAGCGCGGCCGACAGCGCATGCCGACGCAGCACCGGCTCGTCGGCGAGCAGGCGTCCCATCGATGCGAGCAACGCACGGTAGCCGACCGTGATCGACGGCGTGCGCGTCGGCAGGCGCAGCGCGAGCACGACGGCGATCGCCGCGTTCGCGAGCGCGGCCAGCAGATAGAACGCGCGCCAGCCGGCCGATCCCGCGATCAGGCTCGCGAGCGGCCGCGACAGCAGGATCCCGAGCATCAGCCCGCTCATCACGTTGCCGACCGCGCGGCCGCGCTGCGCTTCGGGCGCCATCGACGCGGCCATCGGCACGAGCATCTGGATCACGCTCGACGCGGCGCCGGCCGCGAGCGTCGCGAGCAGGAACACGGTGCCCGAGCGCGTGAAGGCGGGCAGCGCGAGCGCCGCCGCGCAGACCGCGAGCGTCGCGACGATCAGGCGGCGGTTCTCGAGCAGGTCGACCAGCGGCACGAGTAGCGCGAGCCCGGCCGCGTAGCCGAGTTGCGGCAGCATCGCGACGAGCCCGGCGAGACCGGGCGGCAGGTGCAGGTCCGCGCTGATCGGGCCGGTCAGCGGTTGCGCGGCGAACAGATCCATCACGATCACGCCGACCGTCGCGGCGAAGAACAGCGTCATGCCCGTGCTCAGCGCGGGCGGCGCGGCGACGGACGAGGAAACGGGGGCGGAGCAATGGTGGGCAGGGCAGTTCATCGGAAGCCTGACGGGGAGGTCGAAGGAATTCCCATCGTAGGTGTCCGATGTTTATGCGACAATTGAAATATGTCTAACATGATTATGCGAGTTTGTTTTGAATACGCGTGATCTCCAGGCGTTCGTCGCGGTCGTCGACAGCGGGTCGATGGTCGCCGCGGCCGCGAAGCTTCATCTGACGCAGCCGGGCCTGACGCGGCGCGTGCAGAACCTTGAATCGCTGCTCGGCGTGCCGTTGCTCGAACGGCAGAGCAAGCCGCTGAAGCCGACCGCGGCCGGGCGCGACGTCTACGCGCTCGCGCGCAATGTGCTCGGCGCGGTCGACGAGCTGATGGCGGCGGGCGCGCCGGACGACGAGCCGTCGGGCGAGCTGCGCATCGGCGTGCCGCCGTTTCTGTCCGAGCTCGCGTTGGAGCGGCCGATCGATCGGCTGCGCGACGCGTTCCCGCGCCTCACGCTGCGCGTGACGGCCGGCTGGTCGCCCGCGCTGGTGCAGGGCATCGAGCGCGGCGCGCTCGACGTCGCCACCGTGATGGTGCCGGCGAGCGCGGCGCTACCGGACGCGTTGACGGCGACGCTCATCGCCACGCAGCCGACGGTGCTCGTCGCCGCGCGCGATTTCCCGCTGCCGGCGGGCCCGCTGTCGCTCGACACGCTGTCGGGTTTTCCGTGGGTGCTGAGCCAGGACGGCTGCGGGATGCGTTCGGCGCTGAGCCGGGCGCTCGGCGCGGCCGGGCTGCCGTTCGACGTCGCGGTCGAGGCATTCGGCTCGGAGTTGCAGTTGTCGCTCGTCGCGCGCGGCGCCGGCATCGGGATCGCTGCGCCGAACGCGCTGGCGCGTAGCGCGCATCGCGATGCGCTGAGGGTGGTGGAAACGACGGGGCTGGAAACGGCGATCAACGTGTGGATCGTGCACGGCACGTTGCCGGGCCGGCTGGTGCGGCCGGTCGCGCTGTTGCGCGACGCGCTGGGCGAGGTCCTCGAACGGGAGAACGAGAGGGGGTCAGGTGCCGTAACGGCGAACTAGAGGCCGCGTTCGAGGGAAAATCCTTATTTTCTCTACGGAAATGTTGCATTGCGGAAACCGATTCGCTATAGTTGCACCTGTCTCCTCCATGTCTCCTCTGATATGGATTCAGCCCGCCACTTAGGCGGGCTTTTTTTTTTGCCTGCGATTGTGTCGCGGCGCTCCATTTGCCGGCCCTCGCCGCGCTCAGAACTTGTAGGTCATCCCGACGTAGCTGATGATCGGGTCCGCCTTCAGGTCCGATTTCGATTCGGCGAGCACCGAGCCGTCGGCCGCCTTGATCGTCACCGTCGACGTCGTCTTCAGCGGGATGTAGGTCACCGACGCGACCAGCCCGAAGTGTTCGGTCAGGTTGTACTGCAGGCCCGCGTTGAACACCGGCTGCCACGACGACGACGCCTTCGCTTCCACCGACGTCGTCCCCGGCTTGCCCGCGCCCGCCGCGAGGATCGCACCGAGGTTGTCCTGCGTCTGCTTGATGAAGTTCGTGTTGAGCTGCAGGTCGCTGAACCAGTTGTACGACACGCCGAGGCCGAGGAACGGCCGGAACTTCGCGGTGGCCTGCCCGAAGTAGTACTGCAGGATCACCGCCGGGCTCCACTGCCGCACGCTCTTCACGATCGGGTTGACCGATCCCAGCCCGATGTTCTGCGTGCCGAGCGCGCCGGCAGGTCCGGGCGGCTTGATCGTCCCCTGGCCCGACACCTTGAACACCGGCGGCACGCCCGCCACCGACGTGACCGCGATGTGGTCGGTCAGGAAGTGGCTGACCGTCAGGCCGACGGTGTCGGCGCCGCTCGTGTGCAGCCCCGTGCCCGGCGACGTGAACGACGGCGGCAGCCGCAGCGGCGTGTTGATCGGCGTCGGCGCGACGTTGGTCGTCATCGGCGTGCTGCTCTGCTGCGGCATGATGTGGAACCAGCCCAGCGTGACGACGTTGCTGCCGGCGCTCTGCGCGTGCGCCGCGAGCGGCGCGGCGGCGGCCGCCGCCGCGCAGAGAAGGGTTTTCTTCATCACGGCTTCTCCCTCCGCTTACTGGACGAATGCGCCGATCGTGAAATACGGCGTCGATCCCGCGTTGTCGAGGAAACCGAACACGCCACCCGTGAAGATGAACTTGCCGGTCGGCGACGTGCTGCCCGAACCCGTGTGGATCGTCGTGACCGTGCCCGGCACCTTCTGCGTGTAGTCGAGGTCGAGCGCGGTCGCGAGCGACGCCTGCGACGGCTGGAACGGGTCGAGCAGCGTGGCCTGCTTGTCGATCAGCGCGGTGGTTCGGTAATCGAACTGGCTGTCGACGCCGATGTACTCGCCGTTCTGCGAGCCGGCCGCCACGGCCGTCTGCGGCGCGAGGATCGAGATGCTCGATTCGTCGTCGGCGGTCAGGCCCGGCACGCCGTTGCTGTCGGGCGTCGGGTTCGGGTTCGCGACCCCCGTGCGCACGAGGATCGGCACGAGCTGGTTGCGCAGCTTGCCGACGATCATGAAGCCCTTGCCCTGCGGCGTGGCCGACAGCGTCGGCTTCAACTGGCTCGCGTAGTTGTTCGACTGGAACGCGCCGCTGCCGTCGGCCGACTGCACGAAGTTCGTGCCCTGCTGCGCGCATGCGCCGCCGGCGAACTGGCCGGTCGTGTCGCACTTGGTCCACGTGCCGTCCGCGTTGATCGTCACCTTCGCGTCGATCGACGCCGGCGCGAATTTCTGCGACGGCACTTCGCCGAAGCCGATGTGGCTGTACGTGCCCGCGACCTTCGTGATGTCGGTCTCGATCGACGAGAAGCCGATGAACGGGTAGTACGGGAATTTCGTGTCGGGCACCGCGGCCTGGCCGAGCACGCCGTCGAACTGGATCTCCTTGCCGGGAATCGTGCCGCCCGCGACGCCGAAGCCGACGAAGATGCGCGCCGGACGCGACGCATCGAGGCTCGCGCCGTTCAGACGGAACGCGCACTGGTTCAGCTTGTTGGTCGGCAACAGCGTTTCCTGCGTGAGCGTGCCGCTGTCGACGGTGCCCGCACGGGTCGGCACGACGGTACCGGTCTTTTGCGGCACCGGCGATTCGACATAGGTGACCTGCCAGGTCATCTTGGTCGTGTCGAGCTGGACCTTCGCGAGTTCGCCGCTGCCCGCGCCGCCCGTAAACACGGTGTTGTAATCGAGCGTGGCAGGGCAAAGCCGCTCTTCGACGAGCGGCGGCGGATTGTCGCTGCCGCCGCCGCATGCGGAAAGAAGGGGGGCGGCAAGGGCCGCCGCCAGAATGAGGTTGCGCTTCATGTTGCTCCTCCAGATTTGTCTTGTGCGGCGGCCAGCTCCCTGTCGGCCGCTTCTGTCGTGTACTCGTCCTGCCGACGCCGAGCCGAGCGCCTTCGTGCCTTCCCTGCGCGCGGCGGCGGGCCGGCCGCCGCGCCCTCGATCGCTACTTGCTGATCTGCGCGCCCACGCCGAAGTACGGGGTCGACGATGTCGTCGAATTCGCCGACGTCGACGTGACGCCGCCGTTCACCGTGCCCTGGATCAGCGCCGCGTACAGCCCGCCCGTCGCGATCACGACGCCCGATGCGGACGGGTAGTTCGTGCCGGGCGGCGGCTTCGGTGTCGTCGTCGCGTTCAGCAGGCCCGGCGTCGTCTGGCCGTAGTCGAGCGTGAAGCCGTCTTCCTCGGCCTGCGTGGACGGGTTGATGAACGACGCGTTACTGCCGCGGATCAGCGCGGCCGTGTACTTGAAGTTCGAGTCCGCGCCCGCGTAGCCGCCGTCGATCGCGCCCGACGTGATCGCCGTCGCCGCGCCGAGCACCGCGATGCCCGATTCGTCGTCGACCTGCGCGTCGAGGTGCAGCGGCGGCGTGCCGAGGTTCACGTTGCCCGTGCGCACGATCACCGGCACCGTCGCGCCGTTGAGCTGGCCGATCACCATGTGCGCGGTCGCCGACTTGCCGGTCGCGCCGACGATCGGCAGTTGCGTCTGCGGCAGCGTCTGCGGCGCCTTCGTGCTGTCGAAGTAGTCGCCCTTCGCGCTCGTCTTCCACGGATCGCCGGTCGTCTGGCAGCCGCCCGAACCGCTCGACGTGCACGCGCCGTTCGCATCGAACGTCTCGCTCGAATTCGAGCCCTTCGTCGCGTAGTTGCCCGACGGCACGAGGTGGTAGAGCAGCGCGTTGTACGTGCCCGGCAGTTTCGAGAGGTCGGTCGTCGTGTTCGCGAAGCCGAGGAACGGATAGAAGTCGAAGTGACGGTTCGGCACCTGGCCGACGTTCTGCACGACGCCCGGGATGATCGTCAGCCCGTCGTACTGGATCGTCGCGCCGGGAATGCCGCCGCCCGCCACGCCCATGCCGACCAGCAGCATCGGCGGGTTCGCCTGGTTGAAGTCGGCGGCCGTCGAGTAGGTCGAGCCGTCCGGCGCGGGGCCGGTGCCCGGCGTGAGGACGAACGCGCAGCGCGTCTGCTCGGCGGTCGGCAGCGTGCCGGTCGGCGGGTGGACGACCTTGCCGGTGATGGTCGTGCCGACGCGGCTCGGCGTGACGGTGCCCGTCTTCAGCGGAATCGGCGATTCGAGCCACGTGAGCGTGTACGTCATCGCGACCGCGTCGATGTTGACGCTGACGATCTCGCCGCTCCCTGCGCCGCCGAGATACGTGCTCTTCACGATATCCGCGTTGGCCGGGCAGAGTGCGCCGTTGATGGGCTGCGAAGGCGGCGGCCCTTGCGTGCCGCAGCTCGAGCCGGAACATTGGGGCGCATTGATCGGCGCGAGCGCGCCACCGGAGTCCCCCCCACCACATGCAACCAGGAAAGGGGCAATGGCAAAGGCCGTTGCCACCCCCTTCGATAAGGCGTGCGACATGCCGCTGTCTCCAATCGTTTAATTGTGCGAGCTAATGTCGCCGCCTGGATTTTTGCTGTCAATTGATGAACCCGTCTAAAAAAGGCGATTGAAACGGGATCTGCGATTTGAATCCTTGCCCGATAAGGCAATTGGTAAGAATTTAAACGCGAGACGGACTGTCGAAAGCTGCCGCGGTGGGGGATGCGCGACGCCCGGCGCGCTCTCGCAGCGCCTTCCTGCGTATAACGGCAGCGTTTAAATCGACGGTATCCGGTTTATCCCTATTCGGGATTGACTGGATAAGGAGGCAGGCTGGTTTAATTCACTGGTAATCGCGCAATGGAAAGCTTGTAAATATTTGTAAATGCGCGGCCCGGTGTTTTTGTATATTGCCTGATACGAGTAAATAAAAAGCCGGCCAGTGGCCGGCTTTGCGTCGCGTGCGATGCTGAATCAGCGTTTGAGGCCCGCGTCCTCGGCCGCGCCGATGTTGAGGTTCATGCACTGGATCGCGGCGCCCGATGCGCCCTTGCCGAGGTTGTCGAGGCGCGCGACCGTGACGAAGCGCTCCGCGTTGCCGAACACGAACAGGTCGACGCGGTTCGTGTCGTTGTTCGCCTGCACGTCGAAGAAGCCGCTGTCGAGGTTCGCCTCCGCGTCGAACGGTGCGACGCGCACGAACGCTTCGTCCGAGTAGTACTCGGCGAACACGCGCTGCACGTCCTGCGGCGTCGCGCGCTTCGCGAGCTGCTCGGGCGTGAAGTAGGTCGTCACCGCGAGGCCCTTCAGGAAGGGGCCGACGATCGGCGTGAAGATCGGCGCGTTCGCGAGGCCGGTATGCGCGGCCATTTCCGGCAGGTGCTTGTGAGCGAGGCCGAGCGCGTACGGGCGCGGGCTCGCGAGCTTGCCGCCCGGCGCGGCGCTTTCGTATTCGGCGATCATCGACTTGCCGCCGCCGCTGTAGCCGGTGATCGAGTAGCTGTGCGCGGCGAACGTCGGCGCGACGATGCCCGCATCGACGAGCGGACGCATCGCGAGCACGAACGCCGATGCGTGGCAGCCGGGCACCGCGATGCGCTTCGACGTGCGAATCTTCTCGCGCTGCGCGCGGGTCAGTTCGGGCAGGCCGTAGGCCCAGTCGGCGTGGGTGCGGAACGCGGTGCTCGCGTCGATCAGCGTGGTGTTCGGATTCTCGACGAGCGATGCGGATTCGCGCGACGCGACATCCGGCAGGCACAGGAACGTGACGTCCGACGCGTTGATCAGGCGGCGGCGCTCGTCGACGTCCTTGCGCTTCGCTTCATCGATGCGCAGGATCTCGATGTCGCTGCGTGCCGACAGGTATTCGAAGATCTTGAGGCCTGTCGTGCCTTCCTGGCCGTCGACAAAAACTTTGGTGCTCATTTCGCTCTCACTGAATGAAACGGGAGCCGCGGCGCCCTGAAACCGCCATTTTAAGACGTCATCCGGCGGCACTGCACCGCACGGGGCGAAAAAAGACGGCCCGCGGGCCGTCTTGTGTCCCTTCGACGCGGCCCGCGCCGCGTCGCCGCGCGAACGGCGGCGGCGCCCGGGTGCGCTCAGCGGCCGCCGGCCACCCAGCGCGCCGTCGCGTCGGCGACGCGCCGGCCGAACGCTTTCGCGGTGTCGAGGTCGCCGGGCAGCGGGCCCTCGTCGGGCGTCGCGTCCGCCGGCGACTGCGCGAGCAGGCCCGTGAAGCCGCCGACGTAGTTGATGTCGTTGCGCGTGGCCGCCTTCGAGTTGGCCGGCATCATGCCCGTGCCGACCCACACCATCCCATGTTGCATCGCCAGCGTGACGAAATACTGAATCGTCGAGAACTTGTCGCCGTTCATCGTCGCCGAATTCGTGAAACCCGCGGCGATCTTGTCCTTCCATTTCTGCGTAAACCACGGTTTCGACGTGGCATCGGCGAACTGCTTGAACTGCGCGGACGGGCCGCCCATGTAGGTCGGCGCGCCGAAGACGATCGCGTCCGCCGCGTCGAGCGCGGCCCAGCCCGCGTCGTCGAGCTCGCCGACGGCGATGAGGCGTGCGGTGGCGCCGGCATCCTGCGCACCCGCGTGCACGGCCTCGGCCAGTTTCTGCGTGTGACCGTAGCCGCTGTGATAGACGATGACGATGTTCGACATGAAGCGTTCTCCGGAAAGGGATGGGAACGGCGGACCGCAGGCTCGCCGCGTCGCGCGCCGCACTCGGTCGGCGCGACGGATGCGCGGCGGGGCGCCGCGACCGGTGCTGCCGAGTCTAGCAAGCCGAAATGACGGGAAAAAGCGCGCACGCCGCGCACTGAAATTCGCCGGCGCGGGCAATCGTGCCGCGCGACGGGCGGCGGCGCGCGAGTGCCTACTGTCCGTAAGTGACCGTGAGTTGCGCGGCGCCGATCGCGAGCGTGCCGATCTCGTGTTCGAACATCGGCGCGGGGCGGCCCTGCGAGATGCGCAGGTCGGTGCCTTTCAGCGCGTAGACGGTGATCACGTAGCGATGAGGCTTGCCGGGCGGCGGGCACGGGCCGCCGTAGCCGTCGATCCCGAAATCGTTGCGCGCCTCGCTCGCGCCGATGCGGCGCAGGAAGCCGGATGCGCTCGCGTCGGCCGGCAGGCTCGTGACGGTCGCGGGGATGCCCGCGACGGCCCAGTGCCACCAGCCGTGCCCAGGCGCGTCGGGATCGAAGATCGTGACCGCGTAGCCGCGCGTGCCGGGCGGCGGGTTGTGCCACGCGAGTTGCGGCGAGCGGTTCGCGCCCTTGCAGTCGCCGCGGTCGAACACGTTCGCGGCCCGCACGCGGGCGCCGGGCGTCAGGTCGTCGCTCGTCACGGTGAACGGGCCTTCCGCATGCGCGGGCAGCACCGCGAAAACGGCGGCGTACAGGAGGGCGGGGAGGCGGAGCGGAGACGGGCGACCCGATGGCGCAGGCGGAGTGATCCGGCGATCCACACGCATATGGCGCTTCTCCCGTCACGTGGGCCGGGCCGAGGCTCCCGGCATTGTTGGCGTTGTGTGTTGCCCGCGCCGCCGATGGCGGCGATGGATCAAGTCTAGCATTAGGGTTCGATGAGCGACGCACGCCGGCGAGCGCGATTGCGGTCGGTCAGCGCGCCGGCCGACGGACGAAAAAAAACCGCCTGCGATGAAGCAGGCGGCTGTCTCGGCCAGTGCGCCGGCACGCATGCCGGCGTGGCGTCATTCCTTCGGCGCCGTCGCGCCGCCGTGCGCGGCCGACCACTCGGCCGGTGCGTGCAGGAATTTCTCGACTTCGTCGAGCGTCTTCGTCTCGAAGTAGCCCGAGGCCTTCGCGACGCGCAGCACGTCCCACCACGTGGCGAGCGCATGCAGGTCGACGTCGATGTCCTTCAGGACCGACACGCTTTCCTTGAAGATGTCGTAGTGGAACAGCACGAAGCAGTGGTTCACCGTCGCGCCGGCGGTGCGCAGCGCGTTGACGAAGTTGATCTTGCTGCGACTGTCGGTCGTCAGGTCTTCCACCAGCAGCACGCGCGAGCCCTCCTCGAGATGGCCTTCGATCTGCGCATTGCGGCCGAAACCCTTCGGCTTTTTGCGCACGTACTGCATCGGCACCATCATCCGGTCCGCGATCCAGGCCGCGAACGGGATGCCGGCCGTCTCGCCGCCCGCCACCGCGTCGATCTGCTCGAAGCCGATGTCGCGCGTGATCGTCGTTTCCGCCATTTCCATCAGCGCACGGCGCACGCGCGGATACGAGATCAGCTTGCGGCAGTCGATGTAGACGGGGCTTGCCCAGCCGGACGTGAAGATGAACGGTTTTTCGGCATTGAAGTGCACCGCCTGCACTTCGAGCAGGATTTTGGCGGTCGTATCCGAGATCGACTGACGATCGTAGCCTGTCATGGGCATTCCTTGGGTGATGAGCGAGGAGCGGGCGCGGGCCCGGTGGCGCAGCAAGGGAACCCGCCCGGGGGGCCGGGGCGCGATCGGCGGACCGATCGCATCGCTGCGCGCGTAGCCGGCTATTTTACCCGATTCAGGTCGGTTTTCGGCGGAATTCGCGCGGGTTCGCGATGTCGCTCACCACCGGCGAAACAAATGGGGCGCGACCGTCCCGATGCTGATGCCGGGGATGCGGCGGTGCACCAACAGAGGTCATTTAGGGGGTGTACACTAGGCGACCCTTGGAAATCGTTCAGTACTTTGTACTTTCCTCTTGCCATCCGCCAAGGTTCGATGGCGCGCCGATCCGGCGCGTCGCGGGCCGTCTCGCAGTCGACCATCCCCTCGATTCAAGCAGACGCGGCCGAAGGTGCTGTGTACTGAATCGTCACAATTTCGCATGTCTCTCGCAGGTCAATCATGGACGAACAACTGAAGCAGGCCGCTCTCGCTTATCACCTGAACCCGAAACCCGGCAAGATTTCGGTCACCCCGACCAAGCCGCTGTCGAACCAGCTCGATCTGTCGCTCGCGTATTCGCCGGGCGTCGCCGCCGCGTGCGAGGCGATCCACGCCGATCCGCTCGACGCGCAGAAGTACACGTCGCGCGGCAACCTCGTCGGCGTCATCACGAACGGCACGGCCGTGCTCGGTCTCGGCAACATCGGCCCGCTCGCCGCGAAGCCGGTGATGGAAGGCAAGGGCTGCCTCTTCAAGAAATTCGCGGGCATCGACGTGTTCGACATCGAACTGTCGGAGTCCGACCCCGACAAGCTCGTCGAGGCGATCGCGATGCTCGAGCCGACGCTCGGCGGCATCAACCTCGAGGACATCAAGGCACCGGAATGCTTCTACATCGAGCAGAAGCTGCGCGAGCGCATGAAGATCCCCGTCTTCCACGACGACCAGCACGGCACCGCGATCATCGCGTCGGCCGCGATCCTGAACGGCCTGAAGGTCGTCGGCAAGAAGCTGTCGGAAGTGAAGCTCGTGTGCTCGGGCGCGGGCGCCGCGGCGATCGCGTGTCTGGACCTGCTGGTGAACCTCGGCCTCACGAAGTCGAACATCCTCGTCGCCGATTCGAAGGGCGTGATCTACGAAGGGCGCGGCAACCTCGATCCGTCGAAGCAGCGCTATGCGGCGAACACCGACGCACGCACGCTCGCCGACGCGATCGTCGGCGCGGACGTGTTCCTCGGCTGCTCGAGCGCGGGCGTGCTGAAGCAGGACATGGTCAAGACGATGGGCGATCGCCCGCTGATCCTGGCGCTCGCGAACCCGGAACCGGAAATCCGCCCGGAAGACGCGAAGGCCGTGCGCCCGGACGCGATCGTCGCGACCGGCCGTTCGGACTACCCGAACCAGGTCAACAACGTGCTGTGCTTCCCGTTCATCTTCCGCGGCGCGCTCGACGTCGGCGCGACGACGATCACCGAAGAAATGAAGCTCGCGTGCGTGCGCGCGATCGCCGAGCTGGCCGAGGAAACCGACCAGAGCGAGGAAGTCGCGAAGGCGTATGAAGGCCATTCGCTCGAATTCGGCCCTGAATACCTGATTCCGAAGCCGTTCGATCCGCGCCTGATCATCAAGATCGCGCCGGCCGTCGCGCAGGCTGCGATGGATTCGGGTGTCGCTACGCGCCCGATCCAGGACATGGACGCCTACCGCGAGCAGCTCGGCGCGACCGTCTACCGCACCGGCATGGTGATGCGCCCGGTGTTCGCGACCGCGAAGCAGAAGGAAGCCCGCATCGTGTTCGCCGAGGGCGAGGACGAGCGCGTGCTGCGTGCCGCGCAGTTCGTGCTGCTGGAAAAGATCGCGAAGCCGATCATCATCGGCCGTCCGTCGGTCGTCGACATGCGTCTCGCGAAGATCGGTTCGAAGCTGAAGGCCGGCACCGATTTCGAAATCGTCGATCCGGAAGACGATGCGCGCTACCACCGCTATTGGCAGGCGTATCAGGAGATCGGGGCGCGCGACGGCGTGACGCCGGAAGTCGCGAAGGCCGCGATGCGCAAGTTCAACACGCTGATCGGCGCGATGCTGGTGCACCTGGGCGATGCGGACGGGATGATCTGCGGGATGATCGACACGTTCCACAGCCACCTGAAGTTCATCGAGCAGGTGCTGGGCCGTGCGAAGGGCGCCGAGCACTTCGCCGCGATGAACCTGCTGATGCTGCCGGGCCGCAACCTGTTCCTGTGCGACACGTACGTGAACGAGCAGCCGAGCGCCGACCAGCTCGCCGACATGACGATCCAGGCCGCGGCCGAGATCGAGCGCTTCGGCATCGCGCCGAAGGCCGCGCTGCTGTCGAACTCGAACTTCGGCAGCGCGCCGTCGGCGTCGTCGCGCCGGATGGCCGAGGCCCGCAAGCTGATCGTCGAACGTGCGCCGAACCTCGAAGTCGACGGCGAAATGCACGGCGACGCCGCGCTGTCGGAAATGATCCGCAAGCAGGCGTTCCCGGGCACGACGCTGTCGGGCGAAGCGAACCTGCTGATCATGCCGAACGTCGAAGCTGCGAACATCGCGTACAACCTGCTGAAGATGGTCGGCGGCGAAGGCGTGACGGTCGGCCCGTTCCTGCTCGGCGCGGCGAAGCCGGTCCACATCCTGACGCCGGCCGCGACCGTGCGCCGGATCATCAACATGACGGCCGTTGCCGCCGCGAACGCGAACACGAAGTAAGTCCACGCCCGCGGGTGCCGCGCGTCAGGCGCGGCGCAATGAAAAACGCCACGGAACCTGCGTTCCGTGGCGTTTTTTTTCGTGTGAACCGTAAAGGGCGGCGCGGACGAGGCGTTCCGACCGCGAACGCGTCGCCCGCCGCGTACCGTTACGCGACCTGCTGGTGCGACTCGCCGCCTGCCGGCGAACGCCACTTCGCGAGCAGCGTGTGCCACTTCTGGCGCACCGCGCGCAGGTTGTTCTCCTTCACGTGACCGTAGCCTCGAATGCCGTCCGGCAGCGCCGCGAGCTCGAGCGCGAGCGGGCGGTTGGCCGCGTTCAACCTGGCCAGCACCTCGTCGATCAGCGCTTCGTACTCGCCGATCAGCGCGCGCTCGGTGCGGCGCTCCGCGGTGCGGCCGAACGGATCGAGCCCCGTGCCGCGCAGGAACTTCGCCTTCGCCAGCAGCCGGAACGCCGTCATCATCCACGGGCCGTACGCCTTCTTCACGAGATGGCCGTGCGCATCCGTCTTCGCGAACAGCGGCGGCGCGAGGTGGAATTTCAGCTTCCAGTCGCCTTCGAACTGCGCGGTCAGGCGCGCGAGGAACGCAGGATCGGACTGCAGCCGCGCGACCTCGTATTCGTCCTTGTACGCCATCAGCTTGAACAGGTTGCGCGCGACCGCTTCGGTCAGCGGTTCCTGCACGGTGTCGCCGTCCGCCAGCGCGCGCTCGGTGGCACGCACCTTGTCGACGAATGCCGCATAACGCGACGCGTACGCGGCGTTCTGGTAGGCGGTGAGGAATGCCACGCGCTTCGCGATCAGCGCGTCGACCGCCTTCTTCGTGTGCAGCGAGATCACCGTGGCGCCTTGCGCGGGGCGGGCGTCGCCGGCCGCGGCCTGCTTCACGCTGGCCAGGTCGTACGCGGCGCGGCGGCCCCAGTCGAACGCCGCGCGGTTCTTCTCGACCGATACCGCGTTCAACTCGATCGCGCGTTCGAGCGACGCGAGCGTCAGCGGCAGCCAGCCCTTCTGCCAGGCGTAGCCGAGCACGAACGGGTTCGTGTAGATCGCGTCGCCGAGCAGCGCGACCGCGAAGCGGTTCGCGTCGATGAAGTCGACGGCGTCACCCGCCGCCGCGCGAATGTCGTTCTCGGCGGACACGCCGGGGAATGCCCAGTTCGGGTTCTTGATGAACTCGGCGGTCGGCGTCTGCGCACTGTTGACGACGACCCGCGTCGCGTCGTGCCGCATCCGCGACGTGCACTCGTCGCCGGCCGTGACGATCGCGTCGCAGCCGATCACGAGATCGGCTTCGCCCATCGCGATCCGCGTGGCATGGATGTCGGTCGGCGCGTGCGAGATCTGCACGTGGCTCATCACGGCGCCGCCTTTCTGCGCGAGGCCGGTGACGTCGAGCACGGTCACGCCCTTGTTCTCCAGGTGCGCGGCCATGCCGAGCAGCGCGCCGATCGTGACGACGCCCGTGCCGCCCACGCCGGTGACGAGCACGCCGTACGCGCGCTCGATGTCCGGCAGCGTCGGCTCGGGGATCGGCGGCAATGCGCTGCCGTCGACCGACACGGCCTTCGGCTTCTTCAACTGGCCGCCCTCGACCGTGACGAAGCTCGGGCAGAAGCCCTTCACGCACGAAAAGTCCTTGTTGCAGCTCGACTGGTTGATCTGGCGCTTCGTGCCGAATTCGGTTTCCAGCGGTTCGACCGACAGGCAGTTCGACTGCACCGAGCAGTCGCCGCAGCCTTCGCACACCGCTTCGTTGATCACGACGCGCTTGGCCGGGTCCGGATACGTGCCGCGTTTGCGACGGCGGCGCTTCTCGGTCGCGCAGGTCTGGTCGTAGATCAGGATCGTCGTGCCTTCGATCTCGCGCAGTTCGCGCTGCACGTCGTCGAGCCGGTCGCGGTGATGGATCGTCACGCCCGGCGCGAGCAGCGCCTTCTGGCTGTCGTACTTCTCCGGTTCGTCGGTGACGATCACGATCTTCTTCGCGCCTTCGGACGCGAGCTGATGCGTGATCTGCGGCACCGTCAGCACGCCGTCGACCGGCTGGCCGCCCGTCATCGCCACCGCGTCGTTGTAGAGGATCTTGTAGGTGATGTTCGCCTTCGACGAGATCGCCGCGCGCACCGCGAGCAGGCCCGAATGGAAATAGGTGCCGTCGCCGAGGTTCGCGAACACGTGCTTTTCGTCCGTGAACGGCGCCTGGCCGATCCACGGCACGCCTTCGCCGCCCATCTGGCTGAAGGTGCTCGTGCTGCGGTCCATCCACACGGTCATGTAGTGGCAGCCGATCCCCGCGATCGCACGCGAGCCTTCCGGCACGTTGGTCGACGTGTTGTGCGGGCAGCCCGAGCAGAACCACGGTTTGCGCTCGGTCTGCACGTGCGGCTTCGCGAGCGCCATTTCCTTCGCGTTGATCACCGCGAGCCGCGCGGCGATGCGCGCGCGCACGTCGGACGGCAATTCGAACTTCTCGAGCCGCGTCGCGATCGCCTTCGCGATGATCGCCGGCGACAGCTCGTAATGCGCGGGGAGCAGCCAGTTGCCCATCGGCACCGACCATTCGCCGCCGGCGCCATCCTTCTCGTCGAACTTGCCGAACACGCGCGGGCGTTGCGCGTCGGGCCAGTTGTACAGCTCTTCCTTGATCGCGTATTCGAGGATCTGGCGCTTTTCCTCGACGACGAGGATTTCGTCGAGCCCACGCGCGAACGCCTGCGCGCCCTGCGCTTCGAGCGGCCACACGCAGCCGACCTTGTAGAGCCGGATGCCGATCCGCGCGCAGGTTTCGTCGTCGAGGCCGAGGTCGATCAGCGCCTGGCGCACGTCGAGGTACGCCTTGCCGCCGGTCATGATCCCGAAGCGCGCATGCGGCGAGTCGATCTCGATCCGGTCGAGCTTGTTCGCGCGCACGTAGGCGAGCGCCGCGTACCACTTGTAGTCGAGCAGCCGCGCTTCCTGCACGAGCGGCGGATCGGGCCAGCGGATGTTCAGTCCGCCTTCCGGCAGGATGAAATCGGTCGGCAGCACGATCTCGGTGCGATGCGGGTCGATGTCGACCGACGCCGACGATTCGACCACGTCCGTCACGCACTTGAGCGCGACCCACAGGCCCGAATAACGGCTCATCGCCCAGCCGTGCAGGCCGAAATCGAGATATTCCTGCACGTTGGACGGAAACAGCACCGGCAGCCCGCAGGCCTTGAAGATGTGTTCGGATTGATGCGCGAGCGTCGACGATTTCGCCGCGTGATCGTCGCCGGCGAGCACCAGCACGCCGCCGTGCTGCGACGAGCCGGCCGAGTTCGCGTGCTTGAAGACGTCGCCGGTGCGATCGACGCCCGGGCCCTTGCCGTACCACATGCCGAACACGCCGTCGTATTTTGCGCCCGGGTACAGGTTCACCTGCTGCGAGCCCCACACGGCGGTGGCGGCGAGGTCTTCGTTGAGGCCGGGCTGGAAGACGATCTGGTGGGCGGCCAGGTGCTGCTTGGCTTTCCAGAGCGACAGATCGAGGCCGCCGAGCGGCGAGCCGCGGTAGCCGGATATGAAGCCGGCCGTATTGAGGCCGGCGGCGCGGTCGCGTTCCTGCTGGAGCATCGGCAGGCGCACGAGGGCCTGGATGCCGCTCATGTACGCGCGGCCGCGTTCCAGCGTGTATTTGTCGTCAAGCGTGACGGACTTCAGCGCGGCTTCTAGCGACGCGCGTTGGTCTGCGTCTAGCGGGGCATTCATTAACTGTCTCCTCCACCCGGTCTGGGATCACCAAAACTTCGGTTGCGTCGGCATCTTTTGGACGCTTCAGCAGTGGCCGGCATGTTCGCCGGTTTCAAGGGATGGTAGCACTGGGGCAAACCCGCCGCCCATCGGTCGCAACGCGGGGAAATGAGGGCGGCGCACCGCAAAACAGGGCGGGATGATGCGTTACATCATGTAAAAGCATGTAAAGCCGCGTTGATCTGCCGGCAAATGCCGTTAATCTTGTCGGCCTGCCGGAGGTGCCCGGCCGCGTCGGTTCGTTCCGACTCAGTCGGGGAGGCGCCGGCAGTTTTACAGGAGGTGCAATGAACACACGTCATATCCAGAGTTTCCTGATCGTGTCCGCCGCATTTTTCGCGATGACCGGCCCGGTGCACGCGCGCGGCGCGAGCGCACTGGCGGCAGCCGGCGCGCAGATGCGTCAGATCGTGCCGGCTCAGGACACCGCAGCACAGCCGTCGGCCGAACGTGCCGCCGAGTCGAAGGCGAACGTGCGTTGATGCGATCGCGCGGCCCGCGGGCTGCGCCGGAATGCAAAAAGGGCGGGAATCCCGGGATTCCCGCCCTTTTTCTTTGTGCCGCCGGATCGCGTGGCCGTCCCGGTTACTCGGGGCTGCCGCCGCGCGGCGGCAGCGTCAGGCCTTGTCCTGCACGACGCCGCGGCGGATCTGGTCGAGTTCGATCGATTCGAACAGCGCCTTGAAGTTGCCTTCGCCGAAGCCCTGGTTGCCCTTGCGCTGGATGATTTCGAAGAAGATCGGCCCGATCTGGTTTTCGGTGAAGATCTGCAGCAGCAGGTCGTCGCGCGCGCCGTCGATCAGGATCTTGCGCTTCTTCAGCTCGTCCAGCGATTCGCCGTGGTTCGGCACGCGGCGGTCGACCAGCTCGTAATACGTGTCGATCGTGTCGAGCAGCTTCACTTCCTTGCTGCGCAGCCCGTCGACCGCCCGGTAGATGTCGCTCGCGCCGAGCGCGATGTGCTGGATGCCTTCGCCGTGATACGCGTCGAGATATTCCTGGATCTGGCCGGCCGTATCCGAGCCTTCCTCGTTGATCGGGATGCGGATCTTGCCGCACGGCGACGTCATCGCCTTCGACTTCACGCCCGTCACCTTGCCTTCGATGTCGAAATAGCGCACTTCGCGGAAGTTGAACAGGCGTTCGTAGAACTCCGCCCATTCCTGCATGCGGCCGCGATGCACGTTGTGCGTCAGATGGTCGATGTAGGTGAGGCCGTGGCCGACCGGGTTCGGGTTCGCGCCGGGAATCGGCTCGAAGTCGACGTCGTAGATGCTGATGTCGCCGATCGCGCCCGGTTGTGCGCCGTTCTTGCCGCGCCAGCGATCGACGAAGTAGATCAACGAATCGCCGATGCCCTTGATCGCGGGGATGTTCAGCTCCATCGGGCCCGTCTTGTTGTCGAAGCCCCATGCGCCGAGCTCCAGCGCGCGCTGGTACGCCTTGGCGGCGTCCTGCACGCGGAACGCGATCGCGCAGATCGACGGGCCGTGCAGCCGCGCGAAGCGTTGCGCGAACGAATCGGGTTCGGCGTTGATGATGAAATTGATGTCGCCCTGGCGGTACACCGTCACGTCCTTGTGGCGGTGGCGCGCGATCGCGGTGAAACCCATCCGTTCGAACAGTTGTCCGAGTGCTTTCGGGTCCGGTGCCGTGTATTCGATGAATTCGAAGCCGTCGGTGCCGACGGGGTTGTCCCAGGTGGGGATCTGCATGTCGTGTCTCCTGTGCGGGGCGATCGGCCGGGGGCGGCGTGCGCGTGTCCGGCGTGGTTCGATGTCGACGGCCGCGCCGGCAGCGCGCGTGCGCGGCGAGTCGAAGCATGCGACAGAGTGTAGCGGGCGGCCGCGAGCGGAAACTTGCGAACTTAATCGCCCGAGCCTACGATGGCGCAATTTCCAGTCTCAAAATACTCATCGGAGGGCAGAAGATGGCGCAAGCTGAATTGGATGCCATCGATCGTCGAATCCTCGCGATTCTTCAGGAGAACGGGCGCCTGTCGAACCAGGAGATCGCCGAACGCGTGAACCTGTCGCCGAGCCCGTGCCTGCGGCGGATCCGGCGGCTCGAGGAAATCGGCGTGATCACGGGCTACGTCGCGCTGTTGAATCCGCAGAAGCTCGGGCTCGACCTGCTGGCCTACGTGAGCGTGCGGCTCGAAAAGCGCGGCGGCCTTGCGCCGATGCGGGCCGACGAGACGTCGGCGCGCGCGGGCGCGACCCACGCGGAACTGTTTCGCGCGGCCGTGCAGACTTGGCCGGAAGTCGTCGCGTGCCATGCGATGACGGGCGACATGGACTACCTGCTGCGTGTGCAGGTCGAGGACATGGCGCATTTCTCCCGCTTCGTGCAGGAGCATCTGCTGCATCATCCGTCGGTGATCGACGTGAAAACGAGCTTTTCGCTCGACTGCTTCAAGGAAACGACGGCGTTGCCGATTCGTTCGGTGCGCTAGCGCGGCGGGGAAGGGAGGGCGCCGGGCGCGCCGCACGCGCGGCCCGGCTGGTCGACGTCAGGCCGTCAGTGCGGCGGGCATCAGCGATTCGATGAACTTCGTCGTGCGGCGCGCCTGGCGCTTCATCGCGTAGTCGAACACCGCGGCCTGCTCCTGCAGCATCTCGGCGATGATCGTCGAGTGGTCGGCCGGCGGCAGCGACAGGTACGCATCGGCTTCGCCGTACGCGTACTCGATCCGCATCCCGGACTTCTTCGCGATGTGCATCATCGTCGCGTTACGCGACAGGCAGTGCATGTACAGCATCGTCACGTGCGTGTTGCGGCTGCGGATCGCCGCGCGCTCGAACAGCTTCGAGCCGACGCCGCGGCCGCGCGCGCTTTCGAGCACCGACACGCCGAATTCCGCCGTGCGCGTGTCGCCCTCGGCCGGCAGATAGGCCAGATGGCCGACGCCGATCAGTTCGAGGTCGTGGTCGAACACGCCGAACACGGTATCGCGACCGAAGTCGATCGTGCGGACATAGTTCTCGATGACGTGGTCGGGCACCATCTGGCCGAAGCGCAGCAGGCGGTCCTCTTCGTCGAGCGAGAGAAAGTGGGTGAGCATGTGCTCACGGTCTTTGGAAGCCAGTTCCCTGACGAGAACCGGCGCAGTACCGACCTTGCCGACAGCATCGGCACGGCCGTTGAATTGCGTGTTCATCGTGGGTTCCTCAGTGTGGGCGCACAAACGGGTTGTGCAATGCAACAGCATTTTACCCGAGCGGGGTTGGGGAAAACCCGTATTTGACAGTGTTTATGCCGAGGGGGAATTCTAAATCCGCTTAGTTCATTCTCTATCTATTTGATTTTTAACGGATATAAAATTCATCATATGAAATGCGCGACGGGCGGCCGCACTGTGCCGGCCACGCAACGCATGCTGCTGCGCGGCAATCAGGCGGCTGTCGACAGCCCGCGCTCGATCAGGTCGATCACCTGTTCGGCGAAGTCGCGATAGCCGAGGCGCCCGCCCGGCTTCAGCCACGTGAAGGTCCAGTTGATCATCCCGAACACCATCATCGTCACCGAGGTCTGGTTTTCCTTCGAGATGCGGTCCGGGTAAGCGCGCGCGAGCTGCCGCGTGAACGCCGCGACGATGTCGCGCTGGCGGTCGAGCACGATTTCGCGCTGCGCGTCCTCGAGGTACTTCACGTCGTTGAGCAGCGCGACGTGGCGGCTGTGCGACGTCTCGTATTCGGCGAGGAACGCGCGCACGAGTTCGGCGAACGCGTCGCGCTCGCTGAGGCCGCGCCGCTGGCTCGCGCCCTCGACCTCGGCGATGATCAGCATCAGCCGTTTCGTGTAGCGGTCGAGCAGGTCGAACAGGATCGCTTCCTTGCTCTCGTAATAGTGATAGAGCCGCGCCTTCGACGTGCCGCTCGCGGTCGCGAGATCGGACATCGACGTGCTCGGGTAGCTCGTTTGCGCGAATTTCTCGGCGGCCAGGTCGAGGATCTGCTCGCGCTGGGATTCGTGGTCGGGCGCTCGGGTTCGGGCCATGGTCGAATACGGAAGATTAGCGGTGCGGGGCGGCACGGACCGCGCGCACCTGCGTGGAAGAGAGGGCGTCGGGCGCGTCGTCCTGCAGCTCGAGCCGGCCGGCGACCGCCAGCTCGCGGCAACGCCACCAGGCGATCGAGTCGCTGACGAACAGCCCGCCGCGGTCGGCGGCGGCCATGATGCTGCCGACGAGGCGCCGCGCAGGCTGCCAGTCGGTTTCCGCGCGCGCGACGATCAGTGCGTCGAGATCGGCGTAGTGGCCGCTCTTGATCGTGTTGCTGACCCAATAACGCAGTTCGGCGTTCAGGTGCTTCGCTTCCTGCCATTCGAGCGCGAGGCGGCCAATGCGCAGGACCGAGACCGGCGCGGCCGCCGGCCGCTTGCGCGCCAGTTCCGCGGGCGAGAACATCCCGGTCGCGCATGCCTGGTCGGTGCGCGACAGCGACGCGCGCTGCGCGGCGTCGAGATCGGCGGCCGACAGCCGCACCTCGTTCAGGCGCTGCGGCACGTT
Source organism: Burkholderia sp. MSMB1826 (assembly GCF_001526325.1). Taxonomy (NCBI): domain Bacteria; kingdom Pseudomonadati; phylum Pseudomonadota; class Betaproteobacteria; order Burkholderiales; family Burkholderiaceae; genus Burkholderia; species Burkholderia sp. MSMB1826. The sequence goes on along the minus strand of NZ_LOYN01000014.1, from coordinate 6,363 downwards.
GCGCAGGTGATAGGCGACGCGGCGCAGCAGCAGCTTGTCGCCGACGCTCGGCGCGTGCCACACGACGACCTGGCCTGTCTCCGTCGCGAGTTGGCCGAGGCGTGCGAATTCGCCTTCGATTTCCGCGTTCCAGTCGGGAATCTGGTCGCCGAGCACGTGCTGCCAGAAGGCGGCGCGCGTGTCGGGCGTCTCGTCGGCGCCCTTCAGCGGCCCGACGCCGAGATCGTCGAGCAAACCGACGACGCGCTCGTCGCGTCCGGCTTGCGCGAGGGCCTCGCGCAGCGACGCGGCGGCGGTGCCGCCCTGAATCACATGAATGGTACTCATCGGCCTGTCGTCAACAAAAGAAAACCGCCGGCGGGGCGGACGTTGAGACGTCCACCCCGCCGGCGGCCCCTAGGGTCTGTTTACATATGGAACGCACATGCGAATGCCCGAAATCGCTCGTAGGCCAAGGAGTGAGGAGCGCCGTTTGGCCGCGCCAAACAAGCGACGAACGACGCCGCCATACGGGCGATTTCGGGCATTCCCGTGACATGATTTTTTAATTTGGGGTTGCCACGAGAACGGCCGCTCGCCGTGTTGCGCTCCTTGCGAATACGTCAGTATTCGCGGCGTCGCGCGCCTCGCGAGCGGCCGTTCTCGTGGCAACGCATGCGCGTTCCATATGTAAACAGACCCTAGTGTAAGCGAGATGTGTGACGGCGAGAAACCGTCGGGCGCCGCGACGCGATGCCGCTCAACGTTCGTCGAAGCTCACGACGACCTTGTCGCTGATCGGGTGGCACTGGCACGTGAGCACGAAGCCGTCCTTCACTTCGTGGTCCTCGAGCGTGTAGTTCTTCTCCATCCGCACTTCGCCTTCGACCACCTTCGCGCGGCACGTGCAGCACACGCCGCCCTTGCACGCGTACGGCAGCGCGAGGCCGGCGCGCAGGCCCACGTCGAGCAGGCTCACGCCTTCGTACGGCAAACGCAGCTTGCGTTTCTTGCCGTCGAGCACGATTTCGAGGTCGGCGGCCGGCGTCTGGTCGGTGATCTCGACGACCGGCGCGCCGGCCTGCGGCAGCGGCGTGCCGAAGCGCTCGACGTGCACCTTCGCCTGCGGCACGCCGGCCGCCTTCAGCGCGGCTTCGGCGGCGTCCATCATCGGCGCCGGGCCGCAGATGAACGCCTCGTCGATCGCGTCGGCCGGCGTCAGCGTCGCGAGGAACTCCGCGCACTTCGCCTGATCGAGCACGCCGTTGAACAGCTCGACGTCCTGCAGGTCGTCGGACAGCACGTGATAGAGGACGAAGCGGTTCATGTAGCGGTTCTTCAGGTCCTCGAGCTCCTCCGCGAACATGATCGCGTCGACGCTGCGGTTGCCGTAGATCAGCGTGAACGTGCTGCGCGGCTCGAGTTCGAGCGTCGTCTTCACGATCGCGAGCACCGGCGTGATCCCCGAGCCGCCGGAAAACGCGACGTACTGCTTGCCGTGGTCGGCGTTCAGGTGCGTGAAGAAGCGGCCGTCCGGCGTCATCACGTCGATCGTGTGGCCGGGCTTCAGCGTGTCGAACGCGAAGTTCGAGAAGCGGCCGCCGCGCACGCGCTTGATGCCGATGCGCAGTTCGCCGTCACGGTCGTAGTCCGTCGTGCCGACGCAGATCGAATACGAGCGGCGCGTCTCCTCGCCGTCGATGTGGGTCTTCAGCGTGACGAACTGGCCCTGCGTGAAGCGGTACGCGTCGCGCAGCTCGGGCGGCACGTCGAACGAGACGGTCACGGCGTCGGCGGTCTCGGGCCGCACGTCGCGGATACGCAGCGGATGAAATTGCGGGGTCGCCATATTCAGTAGGGTTTGAAGTAGTCGAAGGGTTCGCGGCAGTCGACGCAGCGATACAGCGCCTTGCAGGCCGTGGACGCGAATTGCGCGAGACGCTCGGTGCGCGCGGAGCCGCAGCGCGGGCAGGCGGGCGCCGCGACCGGCCGCGGCACGAAGCGCACGACGTTCTCCCGCGGCGCGGCGCTGCCGCACTGGCCGGCCGGCGGCGCGATGCCGTACGCGCGCAGCTTGTCGCGCGCTTCCTGCGTGATCCAGTCGGTCGTCCACGCGGGCGCGAGCACCGTCTCGATCCGGTGCGGCGGCAGATCGGCGGCCTGCAGCGCGGCGGCGATGTCCTCGGCGATCTGCGACATCGCCGGGCAGCCCGAGTAGGTCGGCGTGATCACGACTTCGAGCCGGCCGTCGTCCGCGCGGCGGACGTCGCGCAGGATGCCGAGCTCGCGGATCGACACGACCGGGATCTCCGGGTCGGGCACGGCTTCCAGCACGTCCCACGCACGGGCGAGCAGCGGATCGTCGCGGTGCGTGGCGGGGGCGGGGGCAGCGGTCTGGGCGGACATCGTCGGGCTCCGTGGCGTGGGCCGGTTACCAGCTCGCGCCGGGGTGCTGGCGCGCGAGGCTCTGCATTTCCGCGAGCAGATAGCCCATGTGTTCCGAGTGCTCGCCCCGCTTGCCGGTCGTCACATGCTTCACCGGCGCCGGCAGCGTCAGCGTGGCCTCCGCGAGCGCGTCGTCCACGTCCGCGCGCCACGCGGCCTCGATTGCGGCCGGTGCCGGGCCGATGCCCGCGGCGGCGATCGCGTCGTCGATCGCATCGGCGGCGAAGCATTCGCGCGTGTACGGCATCAGGTAGTCGAGCGCGGCCTGCGCGCGGCGGTGCGATTCGTCGGTGCCGTCGCCGAGGCGCACGAGCCATTCGCGCGCATGCTGGACGTGATAGCGGGTTTCCTTCACCGATTTCGCGGCGATCGCAGCCAGTTGCGTGTCGGTCGACGTTTCCAGCGCGCTCCATACGTGCAGCATCAGCGCCGCGTACAGGAAGTTGCGCACGATCGTCACCGCGTAGTCCTTGTCGGCGTGCGCGGTGCCGGACACCGGGCCGTAGTGCGGCAACTCGGCGAGCGTGAAATTCGCGAACTCGCGCTCGGTGCGGAAGTACGCGTAGTCGTCCTCGGTCTTCGTCGCGCCGGTGAGCTGGCGCTCGAGTTCGGCCGCGTGCGTATACAGCATGCGCGCCTGGCCGATGAGGTCGAGGCTCATGTTGGTGAGCGCGATGTCTTCCTCGAGGATCGGGCCGTGGCCGCACCATTCGGCGTTGCGCTGACCGAGGATCAGCGCGTTGTCCGCGAGGCGCAGCACGTAGGAGAGGTGTTCGGGCGTGATCGTCATGGCGCGCGCGTTACATGTGGTTGACTTCGTCGGGCAGCGTATAGAACGTCGGGTGACGGTAGATCTTGTCGCCCGCCGGCTCGAACAGTTCGGCCTTTTCGTTCGGATCCGACGCGGTGATCGCCGACGACGGCACCACCCAGATGCTCACGCCTTCCTGGCGACGCGTGTAGACGTCGCGCGCCATGCGCAGCGCCATCGTCGCGTCGGCGGCGTGCAGGCTGCCGCAATGCTTGTGGTCGAGGCCCTGCTTGCTGCGCACGAACACTTCCCAGATCGGCCATTCCTTGTTCATCGCTTTCTCCTGATTCCTGAATTCGAGGGGCGCCGCTCAGGCGGCGTGCTGTTCGGCGCGGGCGCGGCGCTTCGCTTCGTGCGCGAGCGCAGCTTCGCGCACCCAGGCGCCGTCCTCGTGTGCTTTCACGCGAGTCGCGAGGCGCTCCTTGTTGCACGGGCCGTCGCCGTTGACCACGCGCCAGAATTCGTCCCAGTCGATCGTGCCGTAGTCGTAGTGGCCGCGCGCCTCGTTCCATTTCAGGTCGGGGTCGGGCAGCGTGACGCCGAGCACCTTCGCCTGGTCGACCGTCGCGTCGACGAATTTCTGCCGCAGATCGTCGTTCGAGATCCGCTTGATGCCCCATTTCGCGGACTGGCTGCTGTGGACCGAATCGGCGTCGCTCGGGCCGAACATCATCAGCACGGGCCACCACCAGCGGTCGACGGCTTGCTGGACCATTGCGCGCTGCGCGTCGCTACCCTTCATCATCGACAGCAGCGCATCGAAACCCTGGCGCTGGTGGAACGACTCTTCCTTGCACACGCGGATCATCGCGCGCGCGTACGGGCCGTACGTGCAGCGGCACAGCGGGATCTGGTTCATGATCGCGGCGCCGTCGACCAGCCAGCCGATCACGCCGACGTCGGCCCAGGTCGGCGTCGGATAGTTGAAGATGCTCGAGTATTTCGCCTTGCCGGCGTGCAGTGCGTCGATCAGCGCATCGCGCGATACGCCGAGCGTTTCGGCCGCGCTGTAAAGATAGAGGCCGTGGCCGGCTTCGTCCTGCACCTTCGCGAGCAGGATCGCCTTGCGCTTCAGGCTCGGCGCGCGCGAGATCCAGTTGCCTTCCGGCAGCATGCCGACGACTTCCGAATGCGCGTGCTGCGAGATCTGGCGTACCAGCGTCTTGCGATACGCGTCGGGCATCCAGTCCTGCGGTTCGATCTTGCCGTCCGCGGCCATCACCGCATCGAACCGCGCCTGCTCGGGCGACTCGGCTGCGGCGTCGAGCGGCGCGACGTTGCCGGGGATGTCGAGGGATTGCGTGTACATGGCGAAAGCTCTCGTCCGGTTGAATGTGTTGCGAAGTATAAACCAACCGACCGGTCGGTTAATAAATTTCTTGAGGATTTGCAGCGAGACTCGGGTAAACGAGGGGAATTGGGTGGAGATCAGGCGCCGCGAGTGCGGCCTCGCAAGTGAGCCTCGCGTCTTCTGCGGCACAATGCCCGCTTTCCGATGAGGATTTTGCCGATGTCATTTCGAAGCAGTTTCGCCGCGGTAGCGCTGGGCGCGGCCGTGTTCGTGTCGCCGCTTGCGGCGTCGGCCGCGCCGGCCGGTTGGGTCGCCGCGTGGGCGACCGCGCTGCAGCCGATTCCCGATCTCGCCTCCCCGCCGCCGCTCTACCGCGCCCCCGACGTGGCCGGGCGGACCGTGCGCCAGATCGTCTACCCGACCGTGTCGGGGCGGGCCGCGCGGATTCGCGTGAGCAACGCATACGGTCGTGCGCCGCTGGTCGTCGAGGCCGCGAGCCTTGCGCGCGCCGGCGAAGGGGCGGCACTGGCCGGCGGCGCGGCGGTGCCGGTGCGGTTCGGCGGCAAGGCGTCGGTGACGCTCGCACCGGGTCAGGAGCTCGAAAGCGATCCGGTGACGATCGACGTGACGGCCGCGCAGCCGTATGCGATCGATCTCCGGATGGGGCCGAACCAGCGGATGACGGTCTGGCATCGCGTGTCGAACCAGTTCAACTATGTGTCTGGGCCCGGCGATCATGTGAGCGATCCGGCCGCCGCCGCGTTCCGCACCCGTTTTACTCAATATGCGTGGGTGACCGAGCTGGCCGTCGAAGTCGGTTCCGCGCATGCCAGCGTCGCCGCGATCGGCGACTCCATCACCGATGGGCTCCGCTCCAGCGTGAACCGGAACCGTCGCTGGCCCGACGCGCTCGCGCGCCGGTTGATGGCGTCGGGCGCCGATTCGATCGGCGTCGTGAATCTCGGCATCAGCGGGAACCGGTTGCTTAGCGATTCCGCGTGCTACGGCACATCGCTGGCGTCGCGGTTCGAGCGTGACGCGCTGTCGCGCTCGGGGGTGAAGGCGGCGATCGTGCTGATCGGGATCAACGACATCAACTTCGCGGCGATGCCGCCGCGCGCGGGGCTCGACTGCGATCACCCGCATACGCAGGTGACGGCCGCGTCGTTGATCGACGGCTATCGCCGGCTGATCGAGGCGGCGCACCGACAGGGCGTGAAGGTCTTCGGCGCGACGCTCACGCCGGCGGCGTTGCCGGCCGAACGCGAAGCGATTCGGCTCGAGGTGAACCGGTGGATCCGCGGCGGCGGCGGGTTCGACGGCGTGGTGGACTTCGACGCGGTGCTGCGCGATCCGGCGCGCCCGAGCGTGCTGCAGCGCCGATACGATAGCGGCGACGGTATCCATCCGAGCGATGCGGGCTATGCGGCGATGGCCGACGCGGTGCCGATCGAGCAACTGCGGGCTGCGGCGGGCGGCAAGTGACGCGCTTCTAGCTTCTATATATAGAGAGAAAGATTGCCGACGGCCTGCGAGCCGATAGCGCGACATCGTGCGTCGCACCCTAGCCCCCGTGCGCGGTAGCGCACGGGGGCTTTTTCAATCTTTCTTCACAAAGGGCTTGCGCGGACGGGGGCGGATGCATAGAATCACGCCTCTTTCGCGCTAACGGAAACGCGGCGCGGAAGGAAGGGAAGCGGTGCTGTTGAGGTTCGGAAGTAGCGAGCCCGACGGCGCAGAAAGATGGCCCCGCAGTCGCAACGATGTAGTGCAGAAAGTTGTTGACGAGCTGCGAAACACGGTTCATAATCTCGCTTCTCTGCTGCTGAAAACGCAG
>NZ_LOYN01000013.1:0-174544 GCF_001526325.1 Burkholderia sp. MSMB1826 | reverse complement strand
CGGTCGCCGCCTGGCCGTTCGCGCTGCGCGCGCCGGCCGCGCCCGGCTGCGTCGCGTAGACGCCGCCGGCCGGGTACGCCTGCGCGACGGGCGCGTCGGGCCGCTTGTAATGCGGCGCCATCGTGCAGCCCGTGGCAAGGAGCGCGACTGCGATTGCAGTCAAAGCGTGTTTTTGCATCATCACTGTCCCTTGTTGCCTTCGTCGCCGTTGCCCGGCTTCTCTTCGTGGTGCGAGTGCTCCTGAGCCAGGCGCAGCGCCTCGTCGACGTCTTCCTTCTCGCCGCTGAAGATCGCACGGATCTTCACGAAGAACATCGGGATCATGAAGATCGCGAGGAACGTCGCCGTGATCATCCCGCCGATCACGCCCGTACCGATCGCGTGCTGGCTTGCGGAGCCCGCGCCGTTGCTGATCGCGAGCGGCATCACGCCGAGAATGAACGCGAGCGACGTCATCAGGATCGGACGCAGCCGCAGGCGCGCGGCTTCCAGCGCGGCCTCGATCGGCCCCATCTTCTCCGTCAGCTGCAGTTCGCGCGCGAACTCGACGATCAGGATCGCGTTCTTCGCGGACAAGCCCACGGTCGTCAGCAGGCCGACCTGGAAGAACACGTCGTTCTCGAGGCCGCGCATCGTGGCCGCGAGCAGCGCACCGATCACGCCGAGCGGCACGACCATGATCACCGAGAACGGGATCGACCAGCTTTCATACAGCGCCGCGAGACACAGGAACACGACGAGGATCGAGATCGCGTACAGGATCGGCGCCTGCGAGCCGGACTGGATTTCCTGGAACGACAGCCCCGTCCACGAATAGCCGATACCGACCGGCAGTTTCTTCGCGAGCGTTTCCATCGCGGCCATCGCCTGGCCGGTCGACTTGCCCGGTGCGGCCTGCCCCTGGATTTCCATCGCCGACACGCCGTTGTAGCGCTCGAGCTTCGGCGAACCGTACGTCCAGTGACCGGTCGCGAACGCGCTGAACGGCACCATCCCCCCCGACCCGTTGCGCACGTACCAGATGTTCATGTCTTCCGGCGTCATCCGGAACGGCGCGTCGGCCTGCACGTACACCTTCTTGATCCGGCCGTCGGTGTCGAGGAAGTTGTTCACGTACTTCGACGCCCACGCGATCGAGAACGTCTGGTCGATCGCATCCGCCGTCACGCCCAGTGCATTCGCCTTCTCGCGGTCGATGTCGACCTTGTACTGCGGCGTATCGTTCAGGCCGTTCGGACGGACACCCTGCAGCGTCGGATCCTTCGACGCCATCCCGAGCAACTGGTTACGTGCGGCCATCAGCGCGTCGTGGCCGAGACCGGCGTTGTCCGTCAGCTCGAAGTCGAAGCCGGCGGCGGTACCGAGTTCGGGAATCGACGGCGGGTTGAACGGAATCACGAGCGCGTCCTTGTAGCTCCCGTAGCGCCCGAACATCCGGCCGATCAGCGCCTGCACCTTCTGGTTCGCATGCTGACGCTGCGAGTAGTCCTTCAGGCGCACGAACACGAGACCCGAGTTCTGACCACGGCCCGCGAAGCTGAAGCCGTTGACCGTGAACGCCGATTCGACGATGTCCTTCTCGTCCTTCAGCAGGTAGTCGGAAATGTTCGCGAGCGTCTTCGCGGTCGTTTCCTGCGTCGAGCCCGACGGCGTCTGCACGATCACGAACATCAGGCCCTGGTCTTCATCGGGCAGGAACGACTTCGGCAGGCGCACGAACAGCAGCCCGACCGCGACGATCACGACCAGATAGATGATGAGCCAGCGGCCCGAGCGCTTGATCACGTGGTGCACGCCGACGTGGTATTTGTCGCGGCTGTTGTTGAACGTGCGGTTGAACCAGCCGAAGAAGCCCTTCTTCTCTTCGTGATGGCCCTGCGGGATCGGCTTGAGGATCGTCGCGCACAGCGCCGGCGTCAGAATCAACGCGACCAGCACCGACAGCACCATCGCCGACACGATCGTCAGCGAGAACTGACGATAGATCGCGCCGACCGAACCGCCGGAGAACGCCACCGGCACGAACACCGCCGACAGCACGAGCGCCACGCCGACGAGTGCGCCGGTGATCTGGCCCATCGCCTTGCGGGTCGCCTCCTTCGGCGACAGCCCCTCCTCGGCCATCACGCGCTCGACGTTCTCGACCACCACGATCGCATCGTCGACCAGCAGGCCGATCGCGAGCACGAGGCCGAACATCGACAGCGTATTGATCGAGAAGCCGACCATCGACATGATCGCGAACGTGCCGAGCAGCACGACCGGCACCGCGATCGTCGGGATGATCGTCGCCCGCAGGTTCTGCAGGAACAGATACATCACGAGGAACACGAGCACGATACCTTCGAGCAGCGTCTTGACCACTTCCTCGATCGACAGCTTCACGAACGGCGTCGTGTCGTACGGGTACTTCACGACGAGGCCGTGCGGGAAGAACGGTGCGAGCTCGTCGATCTTCGCGCGCACGGCCTTCGCGGTCGCGAGCGCGTTCGCATTGGTCGCGAGCTGGATGCCGAGCGCCGCGGTCGGCTGACCGTTGTACTTCGTGTCGAAGTTGTAGTTTTCGCCGCCGAGGCCGATCTGCGCGACGTCCTTCAGGCGAACCTGCGAGCCGTCCTGGTTGACCTTCAGCAGGATGTTGCCGAACTGTTCGGGCGTCTGCAGCAGCGTCGATTCGGTGATCGTCGCCTGCAGCATGGTGCCCGGCTTCGCCGGCGTGCCGCCGATCTGGCCGCCCGCGATCTGCACGTTCTGCGCGGTGATCGCGGAGCTGACGTCGACCGGCGTGAGCCCGTAGTTGGTCAGGCGGTTCGGGTCGAGCCAGATCCGCATCGCGTACTGCGAGCCGAACAGCGTGACGGTACCGACGCCGTTCAGCCGGCTGATCGGATCCTTCACGTGCGACGCCACGAAGTTCGCGAGGTCGTACTTGTTCATGCTGCCGTCTTCGGAGTTGAAGGCGAGCACCAGCAGGAAGCTGCTGCTCGACTTCGTGACCGACAGACCGAGCTGCTGCACGACCTGCGGCAGAACCGGCGTCGCGAGCGACAGCTTGTTCTGCACCTGGACCTGCGCGATGTCGGCGTTGGTGCCCGGCGCGAAGGTCAGCGTGATCGTCGCGTTGCCCGAGTCGTCACTCGTCGACGACATGTACAGGAAGTTGTCGAGACCGCTCATCTGCTGCTCGATCACCTGCGTCACCGTGTCTTCCACCGTCTTCGCGGAAGCGCCCGGGTAGTTCGCGGTGATCTGGATCGATGGCGGCGCGATCGTCGGATACTGCGCGATCGGCAGCGTGAAGATCGCCGCAACCCCGGCCAGCATCAGGATGATGGCGATCACCCACGCGAAGATCGGGCGATCGATAAAAAACTTTGCCATGAAACAGGCTCCCTGTTATTGCGCGCTCGAGGCAGCGGCAGCACTCGCCGGCGCGGCGCCCGATGCGGCGGCACCGGAAGCGGCAGCGGCGCCGGACCCGGCGGCGGCCGGCGCGGCGGGGGCAGCGGCACCCGAGGCGGCATCGGCCGCCGGAGCGAGCTGCGCGGGGACCGTCTTCACGGTCGCGCCCGGGCGCACCTTGTCGACGCCTTGCACGATCACGTGATCGCCCGCCTGCAGACCGCCTTCGACGATCCAGTTCTGCCCTTGCATGCCGGTGGTCTTCAACGGACGCGGCTCGACCTTGTTGCTGGCGTTCACCACCATCGCGATCGCCTGGCCCTTCTGGTCGTGCGTGACGCCGATCTGCGGCACCAGGAACGCGTTCTCGTTCACGCCTTCCTCGATCCGTGCACGCACGAACATCCCCGGCAGCAGCACGCGGCCCGGGTTCGGGAACACCGCGCGGATCGTCACCGAGCCCGTGGTCTGGTCGACCGTCACGTCCGAGAACTGCAGCTTGCCCGGCTCCGAGTAGGTCTTGCCGTCCTCCAGGATCAGCGACACCTTCGCCGCGCCCGGGCCGCTCGTCTTCAGACGCCCGCTCTGCACGTCCTGACGCAGCTTCAGCCCTTCGAGGCTCGATTGCGTGAGGTCGACGTACACCGGATCGAGCTGCTGCACCGTCGACATCAGCGTCGCCTGGCTCGCCTGCACGTATGCGCCCGGCGTCACCTGCGAGATGCCGACGCGGCCGCTGATCGGCGACACGACATCCGTATAGCCGAGGTTGATCTGCGCGGTGTCGACCGCCGCCTTGCCGGCCGCGACGTCCGCCGCGGCCTGGCCTTGCGTGGCGACCGCGTTGTCGTAGTCCTGCTTGCTGACCGCGTTCGCCGCGACCAGCACCTTGTAGCGCGCGACCAGCGCGTTCTGCGTGACGAGGTTCGCCTGCGCCTTCGCCAGCGTCGCCTTCGCGCTGTTCAGCGCGGCGATGTACGGCGCCGGATCGATCTTGTAGAGGCGCTGACCGGCCTTGACGTCGGTGCCTTCGGTGAATTCACGGCGCAGCACGATGCCATCGACCCGCGCACGCACTTGCGCGACGAGGAATGCACTGGTGCGGCCCGGCAGGTCGGTGAAGACCGGCACGGCTTGCGGTTGGACGGTGACGACGCCGACTTCCGGCGTTTGCGGCGGCGGTGCCGATTCTTTTTTCCCGCACGCGGCCAGGAAAACGGCGGCCGTCGCGACAGTGATTAAGCGGTATGGAACCCGTTCGACGCGCATGGAGCGACCTCTGTGTATAACCAATGGAATAAGTGACGCGCCCGCCAGGAGCGCAACACGGATGCGCCTTGCGGCGCAGATCGAACACCTGAATTACTGGACTGCTAGATACAGCACGTCGGCACGAGACCTCCGTGCCGACGGGGATGCCGCGAACTGCGGACTGATACTAGGGCGGGAATCAGCAGAGTGGGATATTAACTGATTGCCACTTGGGTCATTCGATCGTAGGGTGGTATTGTATATACATTCACGAATGTATGTAAAAAGCCCGTTTGTACTCCGCCGGCTGCCCCGTCTTACAGATTGTTACCAGCAGCAAGCATAGCCGGTCTGCATGACGGCGACGAGGGGTTGCGGACCCTATATTCACCGACGATCGATCCAATCAGGCCTGCACATGGTCAGACGTACCAAGGAGGAGGCGCTCGAGACGCGCAATCGCATTCTCGACGCCGCCGAACACGTGTTCTTCGAGAAAGGCGTATCGCATACGTCGCTCGCGGACATCGCCCACCACGCCGGCGTGACGCGCGGCGCGATCTACTGGCATTTCGCGAACAAGAGCGAACTGTTCGATGCGATGTTCGACCGCGTGCTCCTGCCGATCGACGAACTGAAGCGGATACCGCTCGACGCGCCGGGCGGCAATCCGCTCGACAAGGTGCGCCAGATCCTGATCTGGTGCCTGCTCGGCGTGCAGCGCGACCCGCAGCTGCGGCGCGTGTTCAGCATCCTGTTCATGAAGTGCGAGTACGTCGCGGACATGGAGCCGCTGCTGCAACGCAACCGCGCGGGGATGAGCGAGGCGCTGCACATGATCGACGCCGATCTCGCGGTGGCCGTGGAGCGCAAGCTGCTGCCGGAGCGGCTCGATACGTGGCGCGCGGCGCTGATGCTGCACACGCTCGTCAGCGGGTTCGTGCGCGACATGCTGATGCTGCCCGACGAAATCGACGCCGAGCAGCATGCGGAAAAGCTCGTCGACGGCTGCTTCGACATGCTGCGCTACAGCCCGGCGATGCTGAAGGACCGCGACTGACCGTGGCGTAGGGCGCGCCCGGTCGCCGTGCCGGGTCAGGCCGCCTTCGCGCGATGCGCGCGAGCCCGCCGGTTCGACGCGGCCACCGAATCGCGCGCCGGCATCGGCGCGCCGGCCAGCCCCGCGATCCACGCGTCGGTCGACATCACGGCCGCGAAATTCGACTGGAACACCACCGCGTATGCGCGGTGAATCTCCTCGGCGCTCGCCGCGCCCGCTTCGTTCTCGTAAGGCAGCGCGCCCGTCGCATCGTCCAGGTACTCGACCTTCAGCCCCGCATGCGCCGCGTGATAGACCGTCGACGCATTGCAGTTGTGCGTCATGTAGCCGGCCACCGCGAGCGTGTCGATGCCGTGCGCGTCGAGCCACGCGGCGAGATCGGTGCCGGCGAACGAGCTGGCCTGCGCCTTCTCGATCCGATGCGCGTACGGCCGGCTGGCGACCACCGCGTGCAGCGCGACGCCGTCGGTGCCGGGCGCGAAGATCGGCGCGCCGGCCGGCGCGACGTGCTGAACCACGATCACCGGCACGCCGGCCGCGTGCGCGGCGTCGATCGCGCGGCCGATGTTCGCGAGCGACACGTCGAGCGGCGGATATTCGATCGGCAGGTTGCCCGTCACGTATTCGTTCTGCACGTCGATCACGATCAGTGCGCGGCGGAAAGCGGGACGGGAAGCGGAATGCGGGACGGCGTTCGACATGGCGGGCTCCTGATCGGCGGCGCTGCCCCGCCCCGGAGCGGGGCGGCCAGCAGTGCGATGCGACGCATTGTCGGGCCGCGTGGCGGGCGCCGATAGTGGCCCGATAGCCATTCTTCGATAAAATCGGGCCATCGCTTTTCCGGAGCCGCCATGCTCGCCGCCGCGTCGCCCGCCCCATCCGTTCCGACCGTCGTCGCCGTGATCGCGTACGACGGCATCAGCCCGTTCCACCTGTCGGTGCCGTCGGTCGTGTTCGGCAAGGAGCGCGACGCGGACGCGTCGCCCGCGTTCGCGTTCCGCGTCTGCTCGGCCGAGCGCGGCCCGCTCGCGACGACGGGCGGCTTCACGATCGCCGCGCCGTACGGGCTCGATGCGCTCGACGATGCGGACATCGTCATCGTGCCCTCCTGGCGCGACCCCGACGAAGCGCCGCCCGACGCGCTGCTCGATGCCGTGCGCGCGGTCGCCGCGCGCGGCGCCGAACTCGTCGGCCTGTGTCTCGGCGCTTACGTGCTCGCCGCGGCCGGCCTGCTCGACGGCCGCCCGGCCACCACGCACTGGGCGTGGGCCGACGATTTCGCCCGGCGCTTTCCGCGCGTGAAACTCGATCCCGACGTGCTGTACGTGGACGACGGCAACCTGACGACGTCGGCCGGCACCGCCGCGGGGCTCGACTGCTGCCTGCACGTCGTGCGGCGGCGTTTCGGCTCGGACGCCGCGAACCGGATCGCGCGCCGCCTCGTGATCCCGCCGCACCGGCAGGGCGGCCAGGCCCAGTACGTGCCGCAGCCGGTCGCCGCACATCCGCGCGATGCGCGGCTCGCGGGCCTGCTCGACTGGGTGCGCGCCCATCTCGACGCCGCGCACAGCGTCGATTCGCTCGCCGAGCGCGTGCTGATGAGCCGGCGCACGTTCACGCGCCACTTCCGCCAGGCGACGGGCACGACCGTCACCGCGTGGCTGCAGGCCGAGCGGCTCGCGCGCGCGCGGCATCTGCTCGAAACCACCGGACAATCGATCGACGCGATCGCGCAGGCGGCCGGCTACGGCTCGAGCGTGTCGCTGCGCCAGCATTTCGCGGGCGCGCTCGGCACGTCGCCGTCTGCGTATCGAAGGGAATTTCGCGGCGCTGGAGCCGGCGCCGGACGGTGACGCCCGCCGCGCGGGCGGCGGGCAGGCCGCGACGCGGAGCCGGGCGGCCGGTCAGCCGCCGTTGAACCAGCGTGCCGCGTAAAGCAGCAGCGCGACGAACACGATCATCGCCGCCCAGGCCCACACGGGTATCGTGCCGGAATCGCGATGCCGGAGCGCGCTCGCCGCCCGCCCGCTCAGCGCGCCGCCGAGATGCGGCGGCAGCGCACGCTTCGTCGCGGCCACCAGCGATGCCGGCCGCAGAAATACGTGCTGGCGTCGCTGCGCGGATGAGTTCGCGCGATTCGGCGCGAGGCCGTGCTTCGCCTGCACGACCGCCCCGAACTCGCGGAAGAACGTGTCGGTCCATTCGCGCAGCGCATTGTCGATCTGCCGCCCCGGCAGTTCGGCGAGCGGCCCGCTCGCCGTCGCCCAGACCACGTACTCGATTCGCGTGGCGCTCGCATCGTCATCCGGCATCAGTGCGAGTTCGACCTGGCCGCGCAGTGCGCCGAGGCCGTCGGCCCGCGCCTTGAAGTTGAGCACGCGGCGCGGCCGCCCTTCCGCGTCCCCCTGCTCGGCGGCCGCATGCGCGCGCACGTCGTAGCGCGCACGCAGCGGACCGAGCGGCACCGTGATCGTCAGCGCGAACTCGCCGTGCGCGAGTTTCACGAACGATTCGCAATGGTCGAAGCTCGCCCGCAACAGCGCGAGATCCTCCAGCGCATCCCGCACGACAGGCGGCGCGAGCGGTACGCGTAACGTGTCGTTCAGTTCCATGACGCCTCCCCGATGAACGCGCGCCGCATCAGGACGTCTCGACGAGACTGTCGACCCGTGCGACATCGAAGGCGACGTAGTGCGCCAGCACGGCCGCCGCCTCGTTCGGTTCTTCGTAACTCCATGCGGCGTTCTCGATCACGCCGTCTTCCGTCTGCAAGTCGAAATGCACGGCCTGCCCCCTGAACGGGCAGGCCGACGTGACGCCCGATTTCACGAGCCGGCGCATGTTGACGTCGCTGCGCGGCAGGTAATGGATGTCCGGGAGCCCCGCTTCACGCACGGTCAGCGCGCCGTGCGAATCGGCATAGGTGATGCCGCGATGAATCACGCGCACGCGATGGCGGTTCGGCACGATTTCGAGTCGAGGGTCGGCTGCATCGGACATCGTTTCTCCTTCGGGCGGCCGCCAGGCCGGGGCAGGAAACGAAAAAGCCACGGCACGCATGCCGTGGCTTTCATTATGGGCGAAACTTCGTCCGAGTGCGCGCCCGGGCCCCGGGCCGCGCGCGGCGGGCTACTGCGCACTCCACTGGAACGCGGCTTTCGCGCCGCCCTTCGCGCCGACCGTGACGGCGCGCGATTCGTCGCTGCCCTGGTACGACGCATGCACCGTATAGCGCCCCGGCGGCAGCTTCACCAGCATGTACGGCCCGCGCGCGTCGGTCGCCAGCACCTCGGTGCCCTTGCCGTCGACGATCCGCACATGAACGTCGGCCAGGAACTCGCCGCCCTTGCCGGTGAAGCGCAGCGCCAGCGGCCACGACGCCTCGTTACGCTGGAATGCCGTCGACTGGTCCTTGCCGATACCGCCCGACACGTAGCTGACATCGCCTTGCTGGCTCGCGGCGGGCAGACCGTCCGACTGCGCGTACGCGCCGGTCGCGAGGCCGGCGGTCAGCGCCGCGGCGACGGCAAATCGGGACACGTTGCGTAGATATTGCATGGCTCTCTCCTTGGGGTCGGAACACATACGGGCGCAGCGTCACGCGGTCGCACGGCGACGGCGCCCGCCGCGGCCGGCCAGACCGGCCGTCGGCCGTGGCCGGTCAGCTCAGGTCGACCGGCACGAAGATCTGTGCATTATCGCGCTGGATCAGCAGAGCAAGACTGTTGCCCGCGCCCTTCACCGCGTCGCGCAACTGCTCGGGGCTCGTGACCGGGCGGCCGTTGACCGCGAGGATCACGTCGCCCGGCTGGATGCCCGCGTTGGCGGCCGGCCCGCCGGCCTGCTGCACGATCAGCCCGTGCGACAGGTTGCTGGCGCTGCGCTCCTGCGGCGACAGCGGACGCACCGCGACACCCAGGCGGCCCTGTTCGACCGGCCCGCCGTCGTTCGACGCGAGCTTCGCATCGGACATCGCGCCGAGCGTCACGCTGATCGACTTCTTCGACTTGTCGCGCCAGATCTGCAGGTCGGCCTTCGAACCCGGCTTCAGGTTCGCGATCTGCGCGGGCAGCGACGTCGAATCGGCGACCGGCGAACCGTTGACCGACAGAATCACGTCGCCCGGTTGCAGGCCGGCCTTCGCGGCCGGACCGTTGGCGTCGACCGAGCTGACGAGCGCGCCGTCCGGCTTCTGCAGTCCGAACGAACTCGCGAGCGTCTGGTTCAGCCCCTGCACGGCGACGCCGAGGCGGCCGCGGCTCACGTGGCCCGTCTTCACGAGCTCGTCCTTCACCTTGATCGCCTCGTTGATCGGGATCGCGAACGACAGGCCCTGGAAGCCGCCCGTCTGCGAGTAGATCATCGAGTTGATGCCGATCACCTCGCCCTGCAGGTTGAACAGCGGGCCGCCGGAGTTGCCGGGGTTCACCGGCACGTCGGTCTGGATGAACGGCGTGTAGTTCTCGTCCGGCAGCGCACGCGACTTCGCGCTGATGATGCCCGACGTGACCGTGTTGTCGAAGCCGTACGGCGAGCCGATCGCGACGACCCACTGGCCGACCTTGCTCTGCGCCGGGTCGCCGATCTTCACGGTCGGCAGGCCGCTCGCGTCGATTTTCAGCACGGCGACGTCGGACTGCTTGTCGGAGCCGACGACCTTCGCCTTGTATTCGCGCTTGTCGGTCAGCTTGACCGTGACGACGTTCGCGCCGTCGATCACGTGTGCATTGGTGAGAATGTATCCGTCGGAACTGACGATGAAGCCCGACCCGAGACTCGCGCTCGGCTGGTCGTCCGGCTGCGCGTCGCCGCCCATGCCCGGCACCTGGCCGTAGAAGTGCTTGAAGAACTGGTAGAACGGGTCGCTCGGATCGATCGGCAGTTGCGGTTGCGGCGCGCGCCGCGACACCTGCTTCACGACATGCTTCGCGCTGATGTTCACGACCGCCGGGCCGTAGGTCTCGACGAGCCCGGAGAAATCGGGAATGCCGGTCTTGGCCGCGGCTTCGGCCGGCATCAATGCGGCCGCCTGCGCGGGCGTGATGATCTGCGGATCGGCGCGGCGGGTGCCGGCGAAATAGCCGGCCGACAGGGCAGCCGCCACGGCGACCGCGACGGTGCCGCGCGCAAGGAATCGGGTGTTCATCGTAGGACCTCCTCTTTGTTAGGACGCAGCGTAACGACCCTGACTTAAAGGAGGCTTAATCAGCCTTAAGCGGGGCTTAAGCGGCTGCCGGCACCCGGCCCGCGCCGCCCTCGCCGGACGCCCCCTTCAGACGGATTCGGAAGGCTGCGGCGCCGGGGCCGGCATCTCGGCATCGCGGAACACGACGCTGACGAGCAGGCCGCCCGCGGCCGCATCGCCGAGCGACACCGTCGCGCCCTGCTGCGCGGCCACACGCTTGACGATCGCGAGCCCGAGCCCGCTGCCCGACACGTCGGTGCGCGCGCGCGCCGTGCTGTCGCGATAGAAGCGGTCGAACACGCGCTCGCGCTCGGCCGCCGGAATGCCCGGCCCGCTGTCGGCGATCTGCACGCAGGCGCGGCCGGCCGCGTCGCGCGTCAGCGACACGTCGATGCGGCCGCCGTCCGGCGTGTACTTCACCGCGTTGTCGAGCAGGTTGCCGAACATCACGCGCAGCGCGCCGACGTCCGCGACGACGCTCGCCGCACACGTTTCCTCGAAGCCGAGATCGATGTCGTGCCGCTGCGCGAGCGGCGCATGCGCGGCCACGCATTCGGCGAGCAGCGCCTGCAGGTCGACCGGTTCGCGCATCGTCGCGCCGTCCGGCTCGGCGCGCGCGAGCGCGAGCAGTTGCTCGGTGAGACGCGTCGCGCGCGACACGCCGTCCTGGAGATCCGCGATCGCCTCGCGGCGCGACGCATCGTCCTTCGCACGGGCGACGAGCTGCGCCTGGATCTGCACGGCCGCGAGCGGCGTGCGCAATTCGTGCGCGGCGTCGGCGACGAACGCCTTTTGCGTGTCGAGCGCCGCCGACAGCCGCGCGAGCAGCCCGTTCAGCGCGCGCACGAGCGGCTGCACCTCGAGCGGCAGGCGGCCGTCGGGCAGCGCATCGAGCGCTTCCGGCCGGCGCGCCTCGACCGCGCGCGTCACGCGGGCGAGCGGCGCGAGCCCGCGCCCGACGATCCCCCACACGGCCGCGCCGAGGAACGGCAGCAGCACGATCAGCGGCCACAGCGTGCGCAGCGCGACGTTCGCCGCCAGCCGGTTGCGCACCGACAGCGGCTGCGCGAGCTGCACGACGTTGTCGCCGACGATCGCGCCGTACACGCGCCATTCGCCGCGATCGGTGCGCTCGGTCGAGAAGCCGAGCTCCGCGCGCGGCGCGATCGGCGCGCGCGGATGCGAGAAGTACATCAGCACGCCGTTGCGATTCCAGATCTGGATCACGATGCCTTCGTCGCCGTTGGTGCGCGAACCGAACACCTGCGAGAACGGCTCCGACGGCAGCGCCGCGGCGATTTCCTGCAACTGGTAGTCGAACAGCTCGTTCGCTTCGGCGAGCGCCTGCCGGTAGATGAGCCAGCCCGCCATGCCCACGCCCGCGACGACGATCGCGAGCAGCCAGATCAGCAATTGATGACGAATCGACCGCACGCGTCAGCTTTCCTTGACGACCATGTAGCCGAGCCCGCGCACGTTGCGAATCAGGTCCGAGCCGAGCTTCTTGCGCAGCGCGTGGATATAGACCTCGACCGTGTTGCTGCCGATCTCCTCGCCCCAGCCGTACATCTTCTCCTCGAGCTGGCTCTTCGACAGCACCGCGCCCGGCCGCGCGAGCAGCGCCTCGAGCAGCGCGAACTCGCGCGCGGACAGCGCGACGGGCGCGCCGTCGAGCGTCACCTGGTGCGACGCGGGATCGAGCGTGAGCGCGCCGTGGCGGATCAGCGACTCGCTGCGCCCGGCCTGGCGGCGGATCAGCGCGCGCATGCGCGCGCCCAGCTCGTCGAGATCGAACGGCTTGACGAGGTAATCGTCGGCGCCGGCGTCGAGCCCCTTCACGCGATCGGCGACCGCGTCGCGCGCGGTGACGATCAGCACCGGCAACGCCAGCCCGCGCCCGCGCAGCGTGCGCAGCACGTCGATGCCGTCGCGCTTCGGCAGGCCGAGATCGAGCAGCAGCAGATCGTACGTCTCGCCGCCGAGCGCCGTGAGCGCGGCGTCGCCGTCCTGCACCCAGTCGACCGCGAAGCCGTCCGAGCGCAGCGCCTTGCGCACGCCTTCGGCAATCATTCGATCATCTTCGACAAGCAGAATCCGCATCGGGACAGGCATCCATGGGCGAGTCAAACACGGCGACCATTGTAGCGCCGCGCATCGCGTGCGCGGCACCGTGCAATGCAACAGTAAGGCGGATTGCAAGGGGCCAGCCCCGACTTGTCTCTACAATGTGCGCTTCGGCGCCCCCCGCGCGTCCTGCCCGAGCCCCCTGCTTTTCCCGTATTCGCCCATGCCGATTTCCGATCTTTCCGCCCGGTTCGTCCCCCGCGCCCGCGTCTGTCTGCGGGCGGCCGCCGTCGTCGCCACGTGCACGGCCCTCGCGTTCGCGCCGTCCGCGCAGGCCCGCAAGAAGTCCCACAAGGAAGCGCGCAAGACCGCCGTCGTGTCGCCGGCCGCGCGCGCGGCCGGCCTGCCGGCAACCGTGCTCGTCGCGCTGCAGCGCGCGAAGGTGCCGGCGTCGGCGATGAGCGTCGTCGTCGAGCGCGTCGGCGATCCGCAACCGCTGATCGCATGGAATGCGAGCCGGCCGATGCTGCCGGCCTCGACGATGAAGCTCGTGACGACCTTCGCGGGCCTGTCGATCCTCGGCCCCGACTACCGCTGGCGCACGACCGCGTACACGGACGGCACGGTCGACCCCGACGGCACGTTGCAAGGCAACCTGTACATCAAGGGCACCGGCGATCCGAAGCTCGTGCCCGAAGAACTGATCGACCTCGTCGACAAGCTGCGCAAGGCGGGCGTCAAGCGCGTGGCCGGCGGCCTCGTGCTCGACAAGAGCTATTTCGCTGCGTCGACGCGCGACCTGCCGTCGTTCGACGACGATGTCAGCGCGCCGTACAACGTCGGCCCCGATCCGTTGCTGTATGCATTCAAGGCCGTGTCGTTCACGGTCACGCCGGGCGATGACGGCAAGGTCGCCGTCGACGTGCTGCCGCCGCTCGCGAACCTGTCGATCGACAACCAGCTCGTCGAAGGCTCGGGTTCGTGCAGCGCGGCCGCCGCGGCTGCGCGCCCGACGCTGACGGCCGGCGGCGGGATCATGACCGCATCGTTCGCCGGCGACTACCCGCTGCGCTGCGGCGCGCACACGACCAACCTCGCGATCCTCGATCACACGACGTTCTTCGCACGCGGCTTCCTCGCGCTGTGGCAACAGGACGGCGGCACGATCGCGGGGCCCGTGAGCGAAGGCAAGGTGCCCGTCACCGCGCGGCCGCTCGCCGTGCATCACAGCCCGGTGCTCGGCAGCATCGTCTACGACATCAACAAGTTCAGCAACAACGTGATGGCGCGCAACTTGTTCCTCACGATCGGCGCGGTCAGCGGCAAGCCGCCCGCGACGCCCGAGCAGTCGAGCCGCGCGATCCAGGCGTTCCTGCAGAAAAACGGCATCGCGATGCCCGACCTCGTGCTCGAGAACGGCTCGGGGCTGTCGCGCGAAGAGCACGTGAGCGCGCTGTCGCTCGCCGCGCTGCTGCAGGCCGCGAACGCGAGCCCCGTCGCGCAGGCGTTCGTCGATTCGCTGCCGATCGCGGGCATCGACGGCACGATGAAGAACCGCCTCACCAACGCGGGCGTGCTCGGCAACGCGCACATCAAGACCGGCACGCTGCGCGACGTGCGCGCGATCGCCGGCTACGTCGCCGGTGCGGACGGCCAGAGCTACGTCGTCGTCAGCTTCATCAACAACGATCACGCGGAAGGCGCGCGCGCCGCGCACGACACGCTGCTCGAGTGGATCTACGCGGGCGCGCACTGACGATCCGTGCGGCGTGCAACGTGCGGCGTGCAACGTGCGGCATGCAGCGCGCAGCGGGCCGTCGCGACAGGGCGACCTACGCGCCCCACGCACCGCGTCGCCCGCGAAAATCTCGCGCCGCGCGGTTTGAAACGCCCGCGCCACCGTCGCGCGACGCCCCGTGCGCGCGCCGCGCCCGCAAAACGGGGCCGCACCGCCCGGCCCCGTGCAGTACGGGTTCCGTAGAAACCCTATCCTCTGAGGGAACCCTCTACGCTGCCCCCTCGCCTAGCGCGTGGCGATTGCGTAGGCTGTTGGCCTGACCGATATCTACAACGGGCCACACGCCCGGCCTCATGGCTTGCAGGGGAACGAAGGAGACACGCCCATGCGATTCGACGTCGAATTGCTTCTGCTCGCGCTGGCGCCCGTCTTCCTGCTCTGCATCGCGTGGGAGGCCTGGCACTTCGCCCGCACCCGCGCGCAGGACCGCATCTATGCGTGGCGCGACACGCTGTGCAACGCGGCGCTCGCGCTGATGCACCAGGGCGCCGACAAGATCGCCTGGTTGTTCGTGATTCCCGTCTATGCGTACTGCTACCGCCACTATCGCGTCTACACGTGGCACGACGGCTGGCTGTCGTTCGCGGTGCTGTTCGTCGCGCAGGACTTCCTCTACTACGTGTTTCATCGCGCGAGCCATCGCGTGCGCTGGCTGTGGGCCGCGCACGTCGTGCACCACTCGTCCGAACGGATGAATTTCTCGACCGCGTTCCGCCAGAGCCTGATGTACCCGATCGCGGGCATGTGGCTGTTCTGGCTGCCGCTCGCGTTCGTCGGCTTTCCGCCGCAACAGATCGTCGGCATCGTGCTGATCAACCTCGCGTTCCAGTTCTTCGTGCACACGCAGGCGATCGGCAAGCTCGGCTGGCTCGAATACGTGCTGAACACGCCGTCGATCCACCGCGCGCACCATGCACGCAACGCGCGCTACATCGACCGCAATTACGCAGGCGTCCTCGTGATCTGGGATCGCCTGTTCGGCAGCTATGTCGAGGAAACGCCCGACGATCCGCCGCGTTACGGAATCGTCGAGCGGCTCGGCTCGAACAACCCGCTCGTCGCGACGTTCCACGAGTGGGCGGCGATGGCGTCCGACGCGTGGCGCGTCGGCGGATGGCGCAACAAGCTGCGCGCGATTTTCGGCCCGCCCGAATGGGCGAGCGCTTATCATGCGCAGGTCGCCGAGGCCGCGAACCCGGATCCGCGCACCGTGCCGCAAGCGGTTGCGCGCGACCGATAAACCGTTTCAGCCAACGGCCGCCGCGCAGCCCGGAACCGAGCAGGCACGCGGCAGATGAGAAACACATCAGGGCCATATCTACGAGGAGATCGAACGATGCAGACACAACAACACGCACCTTCCCGCACGCGCCGGCGCATGCTGCGCACCGCGCAAGTCGCGATCGCCGGCGCCGCGCTCGCGCTGCTCGCCGCATGCGGCGGCGGCGACGACAACAACGGCAGCAGCGCGTCGAACACGCCGCCGTCGGGCGTGAAGATGCAGATCGTGTCGTTCGGCGACAGCCTGTCCGACGTCGGCACCTACTCGCAGATCAAGCTCGGCTTCGGCGGCGGCCGCTTCACGACCAACCCGGGCCAGGTCTGGACGCAGGACGTCGCCCAGTACTACGGCGACACGCTGCAGCCCGCGAACCAGGGCGGCTTCGGCATTCCGCTGCAGGCGACGGGCGGCCTCGGCTACGCGCAAGGCGGCTCGCGCGTGACGCTGCAGCCGGGCATCGGCCATGCGGACGCCAGCGTGCCGAACCCCGACTACGCCCAGGCGACGACGACGCCGATCGCCGACCAGGTCAAGCAGTACCTGACGCAGCACGGCAGCTTCAACGCCGGCCAGATCGTGCTGATCAACGGCGGCGCGAACGACATCTTCTACCAGGCCCAGGTCGCGCAGGCGCAAGGCAACACGCCGGCCGCGCAACTCGCGGCGGCGCAGGCGATCGGCCTGGCCGCGCAGCAGCTGGGCGGGATCGTCCAGCAGATCGTCGCGGCGGGCGCGACGCACGTGTTCGTCGCGAACGTGCCGGACATCGGCGGCACGCCGCTCGCGCTGCAAGGCGGCGCGAGCACGCAGGCCGCGTTCACGCAACTGTCGGGGCTGTTCAACAAGACGCTCGTCGGCACGCTCGCCGCGCTGAAGGTCGACCCGACGAAGTACGTGGTGGTCGATTCGTTCACGTGGCAGGACGGCATCGCGGCCAACTACCAGGCGAACGGCTTCAGCGTGTCGAATACGGACACCGCGTGCAACCTGAAGGCGATGGTGCAGGCCGCCACGCAGTACGGCGTCGCGAATGCGACCGCGTTCGGCTCGTCGCTGTTCTGCTCGCCGCAGACGTACACGGTCGCGAACGCGGACCAGACCTACATGTTCGCCGACACGGTCCACCCGACGACGCACCTGCACGCGCTGTTCGCGCAATACGTCCAACAGCAGATCGCGAAATCCGGCGTCGGCAAGTAAGCCGCCGGCCACGCACCCAAACGAAAACGCCCGACCGGTTCGCCGGTCGGGCGTTTTTCATTCGGCAGGCGCCTGCGTGCGTCAGTCGCGCGCTTCGAATGCCGCCGCCGCGCGGCCGAGGCGATCGTTGACCGCGATCCATTCGACGGTCTCGGGCAGCTTTTCGACGAGGATGCGCGCGACCTGCGCGCGATCGAGCGCCCGCAGCATCCCGTACAGGTCGCGTGCATAGGCCTGCGGGTCTTCCGGTGCCGCGACGAAATGCACGCCGTCGGCCTGCGCCCAGTGTCCTGCCCGCGACGCGCGGGCGACGAGCGCGACGCGCTCGCCGTCGGTTTGCGCGGCCGCGAGCAGCGGCTCGAGTGCGTCGAACGGCAGCAGCGCGAGCGGCGTGCGCGGCGCGTAATGCGCTTTCAGCGTGCCCGACGCGCGCGGCGCGGTCGCGTCGCTGCCGTCCGGCAGCTTCGGCGCGCGGCCGAGCACGTCGGCGATCTGCCGAGGCGTCACGTGGCCCGGGCGCAGCAGCGCCGGGAAGCCGCGCGACAGATCGAGGATCGTCGACTCGATGCCGACTTCCGATGCGCCGCCGTCGAGCACGTGCACGGTATCGCCGAATTCGTCGCGCACGTGTTGCGCGGTCGTCGGGCTCACGTGGCCGAACCGGTTCGCGGACGGCGCGGCCACGCCGCCGTGGCCGCCGCGCCGCGCGCTGAACGCGGCCAGCAACGCCTGCGCGACCGGATGCGACGGACAGCGCAGCCCGACCGAATCCTGCCCGCCGCTCACGGCATCCGGAATACGCGCATGACGCTTCAGAATCAGCGTGAGCGGCCCCGGCCAGAACGCATCGATCAGCGCGTGCGCGTCGGCCGGCAGATCGTCGGCCCAGTAGCCCGGATCGCCGCCGGGCGGCAGATGCACGATCACCGGATGGTTCGCGGGCCGCCCTTTCGCCGCATAGATGCGCGCGACGGCCTCGGGATTCGCCGCGTCGCCGCCGAGCCCGTAGACGGTTTCGGTCGGAAACGCGACGAGCTGGCCCGCGTCGAGCAACGCGGCGGCCGCGTCGATCTGCGCGGGCGTCACGTGCTTCGGGAGATCGATGGACATCGGCCCGCGCCTCAGTCGAGCGGCACGCGCAGCAGTTGCGCGCACGCGTTGGCGGCAGCGACGGCTTCGTCGCGCGTCTCGGCCGTGAAGTTCACGTGGCCCATCTTGCGGCCGACGCGCGCTTCTTCCTTGCCGTACAGGTGCAGGTGCGCGGCCGGCATCGCGGCGACCGCGTCCCACGGCGGCGTGACGGCATCGGCTGCCGCGCCGTCGGGAAACCACACGTCGCCGAGGATGTTCAGCATCGCGGCCGGCGAATGCTGGCGCGGGTTGCCGAGCGGCATGCGCGTCATCGCGCGCACCTGCTGCTCGAACTGGCTCGTTGCGCACGCATCGACCGTGTAGTGGCCGGAGTTGTGCGGGCGCGGCGCCATTTCGTTCGCGACGAACGAGCCGTCCTCCAGCACGAAGAACTCGACGCACAGCACGCCGACGTAGCCGAGCGTATCGGCGATCCGCACGGCCGCCTGCTGCGCCTCTTCGACGCGCGCGGCATCGGCCGCCGGCGCCGGCACGACCGTCAGCGCGAGGATGCCGTCGTGATGCACGTTCTGCGCGAGCGGGAAGGCGGCCGAGCGGCCGTCCGCGCCGCGCGCGATCAGCGCCGACACCTCGTATTTCAGCGGCAGGCGCTTCTCCAGCACGCACGGCACGCCGCCGAGCGCGGCATGCGCGTCGCGTGCTTCCTGCGCGGTGGCGACGCGCACCTGGCCCTTGCCGTCGTAGCCGAGGCGGGCCGTCTTCAGGATGCCCGGCAGCACCGCGTCGAGCGCGGCATCGTCGAGCGCGGCGAGCGCCGCCGCCGATTCGATCACGACGTGCGGCGCGACCGGCACGCCCGACGCCTCGATGAAACGCTTCTCCGCGATCCGGTCCTGCGCGACCGCGACGCAGCGGCCGGCCGGCGCGACGAACGTCGTGCGCGCGAGGAAATCGAGGCTCGCGGCCGGCACGTTCTCGAATTCCGTCGATACGGCCTCGCACAGGTCCGCCAGTTCGGCGAGTGCGGCTTCGTCGTCGTACGCCGCGCGCAGATGGCGATCGGCGACCGCGCCGGCGGGGCTCGCCGGATCGGGATCGAGCACGGCGACGCGATAGCCCATCGACTGGGCGGCAAAGCAGAACATGCGGCCGAGCTGGCCACCGCCGACCATGCCCAGCCACGCGCCGGGCAGGATCGGGGAAACGGAATCAGGAGTTGCGGTCATGTCAGTGGTCGGTCGCGGCGGAACGCGGAAATGCCCGCCGCAGTAGGAAAATCCGGCGCCGGCCGCATCGTGCGGCCGCGCGCCATGCCGTCATGCCAGCGGCGGCAGCACCATCGCGTGCGCGGCTTCGTTCTGGCGCACGCGGAACGCCGCGAGCCGGTTCGCGTAGTCGACCGAGTTGCCGGACAGGATCGACACCGCGAACAGCGCGGCGTTCGCGGCGCCGGCCTCGCCGATCGCGAACGTCGCGACGGGCACGCCCTTCGGCATCTGCACGATCGAGTGCAGCGAATCGACGCCCTTCAGGTACTTGCTCGCGACCGGCACGCCGAGCACCGGCACCGTGGTCTTCGCGGCCAGCATGCCGGGCAGGTGCGCGGCGCCGCCGGCGCCCGCGATGATCGCGCGCAGCCCGCGCTCGCGCGCCTTCTCCGCATAGTCGAACATCTCGTCGGGCATCCGGTGCGCGGACACGACCTTCGCTTCGTACGGCACGCCGAATTCCTGCAGGATCGCAACCGCGTTCTTCATCACGTCCCAGTCGGAACTCGAACCCATCAGCACGCCGACGAGCGGCGCGCTGTGCGTGTGGGCAGTTTGCTTTTCATTCATTTCGTGTGTTCCTGTCGACCGGAGCGAGTGCTTCAGCACTGACTCCGGTCCCATGCAAAGCTCCGTCAGGCGAGCGCCTGGCCCGTGATGCGCTCGAGCGCTTCCTGGTACTTCGCGGCCGTCTTCTCGACGACGTCGGCCGGCAGAGCCGGCGCCGGCGCCGTCTTGCCCCACGGCTGCGCCTCGAGCCAGTCGCGCACGAACTGCTTGTCGAACGACGGCGGGTTCGTGCCGACTTCGTACTGATCGGCCGGCCAGAAGCGCGACGAATCGGCGGTCAGCACTTCGTCCATCAGGTACAGCTTGCCGTGGTTGTCGAGGCCGAATTCGAACTTCGTGTCGGCGATGATGATGCCGCGCGTCGCCGCGTAATCGGCCGCTTCCTTGTACAGGCGAATCGAGATGTCGCGGATCGTCGCGGCCAGCTCGGTGCCGATGCGGCGCTCGGTTTCCTCGAACGTGATGTTCTCGTCGTGCTCGCCCATCTCGGCCTTCGCGGCCGGCGTGAAGATCGGCTCGGGCAGCTTCTGCGCGTTCTGCAGGCCTTCCGGCAGCTGCACGCCGCACACGGCGCCCGACGCCTGGTATTCCTTCCAGCCGCTGCCGGCCAGGTAGCCGCGCACGACCGCTTCGATCATGATCGGCTCGAGACGCTTGACGACCACGCCGCGGCCCTTCACCTGCTCGACCTCGTCGGCCGCGACGACCGCTTCCGGCGCGTCGCCCGTCAGGTGATTCGGCACGATGTGCGCGAGCTTGTCGAACCAGAAGTTCGCCATCTGGTTCAGCACGCGGCCCTTGTTCGGAATCGGCTCGCCCATCACCACGTCGAAGGCCGACAGGCGATCGGTCGTGACGATCAGGAGCTTGTCGTTGCCGACCGCGTAGTTATCGCGAACCTTGCCGCGACCGAGGAGCGGCAGCGAGCGGAGCGTGGATTCGTAAAGGGTAGACATCGTCTTTTCGCAGATAAGGAGCCAAACAAAAAGGGAAACGCCGTTCCCCGCGGCAGGCGGGAACGGCGGTCTTGCAATACGTCGGCGAACCGGCGGGCGCAGCGCCCGGACGGCTGCCGGCCGGCCCTCGTTCGGCCGGACGGAACGGCTGCCGGGGCCGGACCGGATCCGGCCGGCCTGGCGGCCCGCCCATGCCCGGCGGCAGAACCGGGCGGGGCAATCGTACTACAGTCTCAGCGCACGACCTGTGCGAGCGCGCCCGACTTGTACTGCTCGGCGATCTTGTCGAGCGACACCGGCTTGATCTTGCCGGCCTGGCCTTCGCAGCCGAACGCGAGGTAACGGTCGACGCAGACCTTCTTCGCGGCTTCGCGCGCGGGCTTCAGGTAGTCGCGCGGATCGAACTTGCCCGGATTCTCGAACAGGTAGCGGCGGATCGCGCCGGTGATCGCGAGACGCAAGTCGGTGTCGATGTTGATCTTGCGCACGCCGTGCTTGATGCCTTCCTGGATTTCCTCGACCGGCACGCCGTAGGTTTCCTTCATGTCGCCGCCGAATTCGCGGATCTCGGCCAGCAGTTCCTGCGGCACCGACGACGAACCGTGCATCACGAGGTGCGTGTTCGGGATGCGCGCGTGGATTTCCTTGATGCGCTGGATCGACAGGATGTCGCCCGTCGGCTTCTTCGAGAACTTGTACGCGCCGTGCGACGTGCCGATCGCGATCGCGAGCGCATCGCACTGCGTGAGCTTCACGAAGTCGGCGGCTTGCTCCGGATCGGTCAGCAGCTGCTCGCGGGTCATCGTGCCTTCCGCGCCGTGGCCGTCTTCCTTGTCGCCCTTCATCGTCTCGAGCGAGCCCAGCACGCCGAGCTCGGCTTCGACCGTCACGCCGATCGAGTGCGCCATCTCGACGACCTTGCGCGACACGTCGACGTTGTACTCGTACGACGCGACCGTCTTGCCGTCGGCTTCGAGCGAACCGTCCATCATCACGCTGGTGAAGCCGCTGCGGATCGCGGCCGTGCAGACCGCCGGCGACTGGCCGTGATCCTGGTGCATCACGACCGGAATGTGCGGATACGATTCGACCGCCGCTTCGATCAGGTGGCGCAGGAACGGCTCGCCCGCATACTTACGCGCGCCGGCCGATGCCTGCATGATCACGGGCGCGCCGACCTGATCCGCCGCCGCCATGATCGCCTGGACCTGCTCCAGGTTGTTCACGTTGAAGGCCGGCAGGCCGTAACCGTGCTCTGCCGCGTGGTCCAGCAATTGACGCATTGATACGAGAGGCATTGTGGAACTCCTTGGAATGAAAACCGGTGCGCCCTGACGCCGGCGCGGCGCTCGCTCCCGGTCCAGACCGGGGCGGCACGGCGCGGCTGAGCGTCGAATAGCCGCATTTTATCGCGAAGCGCCTCCGATTCCGACCGCCCGGTAGCGCCCGCTCGCAATTTGTTACGTTCGCACGGCACAATCCGGCCAAAAAGGAGAAAAAAAGCCGCGCGGGGCTTCGGACCCCGCGCGGCTTTCGCGCAAAAAACGGTGCCGGATCGATTCCGGCCGAGCCGGGCCGCAGGCCGCGAGCCGGCTCGATGCGGCTCGGGCGACGCTCAATAATGCTCGCCGACCCGCACGATCTTCAGCGTGTTGGTGCCGCCCGCCTGCCCCATCGGCTCGCCGACGGTCAGCACGACCATGTCGCCGTGCTGCACGTAACCCTGCTTGACGACGATCTCGAGCGCCGCCTGCAGCGCCGAATCGCGGTCGCTGTTGAAGTCGACGTGCAGCGGCGTCACGTTGCGGTACAGCGCCATCGTGCGCTCGCTGCCGACGCGCGGCGTCAGCGCGAAGATCGGCACGTGCGTGTAGTGGCGCGACATCCACAGCGCGGTCGCGCCCGATTCGGTCAGCGCGACGATCGCCTTCGCGCCGAGGTGATACGCGGTGAACAGCGCGCCCATCGCGATCGACTGGTCGATCCGCGTGAACGTGCGGTCGAGGAAATCCTTGTCCAGCTCGACGTGCTCCGACTTTTCCGCCTCGACGCATACGGCCGCCATCGTCTCGATCGTGACGACCGGGTACTTGCCGGCGGCCGTCTCGGCCGACAGCATCACCGCGTCGGTGCCGTCGAGCACCGCGTTCGCGACGTCCGACACTTCCGCGCGGGTCGGCACCGGTGCGTAGATCATCGATTCCATCATCTGCGTCGCGGTGATCACGAGCTTGTTCGACTCGCGCGCCATCCGGATCATCCGCTTCTGCAACGCCGGCACGGCCGCGTTGCCCACTTCCACCGCGAGGTCGCCGCGCGCGACCATGATGCCGTCGGATGCGTCGAGGATGCTCTGCAGCGCCGGAATCGCTTCCGCGCGCTCGATCTTCGCGATCATCTTCGGCTTGATGCCGTACGGCGCACCCGCGATGTTCGCGAGCTGGCGCGCCATTTCCATGTCGGTGGCGTTCTTCGGGAACGACACGGCCACCAGGTCCGCGCCGAGCGACATCGCGGTGCGGATGTCCTCCATGTCCTTCGCGGTCAGCGCCGGAGCCGACAGGCCGCCGCCCTGGCGGTTGATCCCCTTGTTGTTCGACAGCTCGCCGCCCACCTTGACGGTCGTGTGAATCTCGTCGCCGAGCACGCGCTCGACGGTCAGCACGATCAGCCCGTCGTTCAGCAGCAGCAGGTCGCCCGGCTTCAGATCGCGCGGCAGTTCCTTGTAGTCGAGGCCGACGCGCTCGTCGTTGCCGAGTTCGCAGCCCGCATCGAGGATGAACGGCTGCCCCGGCACGAGCGTGGTCTTGCCGTTCTCGAACTTGCCGACGCGGATCTTCGGGCCCTGGAGGTCGGCCATGATCGCGATCTCGCGGCCGACCTTGCGGGCGGCCTCGCGCACCATTTCGGCGCGCTGGCGGTGATCGTCGGCCGTGCCGTGCGAAAAATTGAGCCGCACGACGTCGAGGCCCGCCTGCATCATCTGCAGCAGAGTCTCCGGCGAACTGGAGGCCGGGCCGATCGTGGCGACTATCTTGGTGGCGCGCTGCATGAAACTCCTCATCTGGATCAAGGTGGATGCGCTGGGTGAAACGCTGCGAGAGCCGGAAGCGGCAGGCCCAGCGGCGGCCGCTCCGGGGAGCGTGCCGGTGCTTGCGCCCGGCATCGCTTTGTTCTGAATCTCGTGGTGCTGCACGGCCGCGTCGCCGGCGGCCGCCGGTGCGCGCGGGGCGGTGTTCGCCCGCGCGGGCGCGCGTTTGCGCTTGCCCGCGCCGGCCGGCTGCTCCGCTTTCGCGGAGCGCGCGGCCTTCGTCGCCCCTGCGCGCGTCGCCACGCTCAGGCCGCCCGCGTTTCGAGCACTTCCACCGCCGGCAGCTTCTTCCCCTCGAGGAACTCGAGGAAGGCGCCGCCGCCCGTCGAGATGTAGCTGACCTGGTCGTGGATGCCGTACTTCGCGATGGCCGCGAGCGTGTCGCCGCCGCCCGCGATCGAGAACGCGGACGACTTGGCGATCGCTTCGGCGAGCGTCTTCGTGCCGTTGCCGAACTGGTCGAACTCGAACACGCCGACCGGGCCGTTCCAGACGATCGTGCCGGCCTTCTCGAGCTGGCTGGCGAGTGCCTTGGCCGTATCGGGGCCGATGTCGAGAATCATGTCGTCCGCTTCGATGTCGGCGACCTGCTTCACCGTGGCCGCGGCCGTCGGCGAGAACTCCTTGGCGGTGACCACGTCGGTGGGGATCGGCACCGACGCGCCGCGCTCGCGCGCTTCGTCGATGATCGCCTTCGCCTCGGCGACGAGATCGGCTTCCGCGAGCGACTTGCCGATCGACAGGCCGGCCGCGAGCATGAACGTGTTCGCGATGCCGCCGCCGACGATCAACTGGTCGACCTTGCCGGCCAGCGACTTCAGGATGGTCAGCTTGGTCGACACCTTGGAACCGGCGACGATCGCGACCAGCGGGCGCGCCGGGTTGCCGAGCGCCTTGCCGAGCGCGTCGAGTTCGGCCGCCAGCAGCGGGCCCGCGCACGCGACGGGCGCGTACTTCGCGATCCCGTGCGTGGTCGCTTCCGCGCGGTGCGCGGTGCCGAACGCGTCGTTCACGTACACGTCGCAGAGCTTCGCCATCTTTTGCGCGAGCTCGTCCGAATTCTTCTTCTCGCCCTTGTTCACGCGGCAGTTCTCGAGCAGCACGACCTGGCCCGGCGCGACGTTCACGCCGTTCTCGACCCAGTTCGACACGAGCGGCACGTCGCGGCCGAGCAGTTCGCCCAGACGCTTCGCGACCGGCGCGAGCGAGTCTTCCGGCTTGAATTCGCCTTCGGTCGGACGGCCGAGGTGCGACGTGACCATCACGGCCGCGCCGGCGTCGAGCGCGGCCCGGATGGCCGGCACGGACGCGCGCACGCGCGTGTCCTCGGTGATGTTGCCGTGATCGTCCTGCGGGACGTTCAGGTCGGCACGGATGAACACCCGCTTGCCGGCGAGCTGGCCGGCGGCGATCAGGTCGGTGAGACGCTTGACTTGGCTCATGTTGAACAGATTGAAGTAGTGGATGGGGAAAGGGGGTTCACGCTGGACGTGCGCGGGCTGCCGCGAAAGGGCGCCGGATGCGGCCGTGGCTGGCGGTTCGCATGACGCGCACGGGTAAAAAATCTCGAACGGGCATTCTAGCCGATCCATCCGGCAGACTGACCCGTGCGGCGGCGAATTCCGCCTATTTGGGATCGCGTGCGACCGGCGCCATGATGCTGCGACGCAGCAACGTCCGGGCCGCTCCAGTCGGCGCGCGGCCGGCCCGGGCGGCGAATCGTCAGAAGATCAGGCGCAGCGCGGTGAACACGAGCATGCCGACGACGATCGTGCCGAGCATGCTGCGCCGCCACAAAAACCAGCCGAGGCCGGCGAGCGCCGCGTAGAGCGGATGATTGGACAGCCCGAACGACAGCCCCGCCGGCGTTTCGAGCACGTCGGGCAGCACGACGGCGACCAGCGCGGCGGCCGGCGCGTAGCGCAGCGCGCGCTGCGCGCGTTCGGGCAGCACGGTGCGCTCGCCGCCGATCAGGAACAGCGCGCGCGTGACGGCCGTGACGATCGTCATTCCGACGATGACGATCCAGATCTCGGTCGCGCTCATTCAATGTCCTTTTCGTGCACGGTTTCGGTCCGGATGCGCCGCCAGTCGGCGCGCTCGACGAAGAAATCGGCCGCGCAGCCGGCCGCCAGCGCGGCGAACACCGCCAGCGGCAGCGCGAGCCGGTACGGCAGGTCGAACGCGATCAGCGCCACGATCCCGGCGACCGCGACGGCCGCGAGCGTCGAACGGTTCGCGACCGCCGACACCATGATCGGGATCAGCGCGAGCGTGCCGGCCAGCTCCAGCCCCCAGCTCGCGGGAAAGATGCTCGCGAGCAGGATGCCGGCGAGCGACGACACCTGCCACGACGCCCAGCTCGCGAGCGCCATCCCCCAGAAATACGCCTCCTTGCCCGGCACGCGGCCGTACGCGAAGCCCTGTTTCTGGAACAGCAGGTAGATCACGTCGCCGTTGAAATAGCCGATCGCGACGCGCCGCCACAGCGGCAGGTAGGAAAAATGGGGCGCCAGCCCGGCGCTGAAGATCACGAAGCGCAGGTTGACCATCGCGGCCGTGAGCAGCACGGTCCAGATCGGCAGCTTCGCCGCGAGGAGCGGCAGCACCGCGAGCTGCGACGAGCCCGCGTAGACGAACAGCGACATCGCGCTCGCCTGCCCGAGCGTCATCACCGACTTGCTCATCGCGATGCCGGTGACGAGGCCCCAGGACAGGATCGCCATCAGTGTCGGGGAATAGTCGCGCGCGCCCTGGATCAGCGCGAAGCGGTCGGTGGCGGACAATCGAGCGAGCATGGGAAAGGCGGGCCGCAGCGGGCGGTTCGTCCGGGCGCCGGCGTCTCCCGCCGGCAAGGCCCGTCGTTATTGGAATCGGTACCGGCCGATTATAGCCCCGACCCTGTGCCGACCGACCGGATCGCCGCCAAATGACGCTAAAATAAGCGTCTTTCCGGCTCAACGCTGCATACAACCCGCAGCACCCCACCGCTTCCAGGAGAATCCTATGTCAATGGCCGACCGCGACGGCAAGATCTGGATGGACGGCAAGCTGATCGACTGGCGCGACGCCAAGATCCACGTCCTGACCCACACGCTGCATTACGGCATGGGCGTCTTCGAGGGCGTACGCGCGTACAAGGCGGCCGACGGCAGCACCGCGATCTTCCGCCTGCGCGAGCACACCAAGCGTCTGCTGAATTCGGCGAAGATCTTCCAGATGGACGTGCCGTTCGACCGCGAAACGCTCGAAGCCGCGCAACTCGCGGTCGTGCGCGAGAACCGGCTCGAGTCGTGCTACCTGCGCCCGATCATCTGGGTCGGCTCGGAAAAGCTCGGCGTGGCCGCGAAGGGCAACACGATCCACGTCGCGATCGCCGCGTGGCCGTGGGGCGCGTACCTCGGCGAAGAAGGCCTCGCGAAGGGCATCCGCGTGAAGACGTCGTCGTTCACGCGCCACCACGTGAACGTGTCGATGGTGCGCGCGAAGGCGTCGGGCTGGTACGTGAACTCGATTCTCGCGAACCAGGAAGCGACGGCCGACGGCTACGACGAAGCGCTGCTGCTCGACGTCGACGGCTACGTGTCCGAAGGCTCGGGCGAGAACTTCTTCCTCGTGAACAACGGCAAGCTGTACACGCCCGACCTGTCGTCGTGCCTCGACGGCATCACGCGCGACACGGTCATCACGCTCGCGAAGGACGCCGGCATCGACGTGATCGAGAAGCGCATCACGCGCGACGAGGTCTACACGGCCGACGAAGCGTTCTTCACCGGCACGGCCGCCGAAGTCACGCCGATCCGCGAGCTCGACAACCGCACGATCGGCAGCGGCGCGCGCGGCCCCGTCACGGAAAAGCTCCAGTCGGCGTTTTTCGATATCGTGTCGGGCAAGAATGCGAAGTACGCGCACTGGCTGACGAAGGTCTGAGCGCGCCGCGCGACCGACCGCCCCACACAAGAGTGATAAGAGAAAGTCTCATGAGTGAAATCAAGGAAATGCCGCTGGTCGAGCTGACGGCCAAGGATCTTCCCGCCTACTGCCCGAACCCGGCCATGACGCGCTGGAATGCGCACCCGCGCGTGTTCATCGACGTGTCGCACGGCGAGGCGCGCTGCCCGTACTGCGGCACGCGCTACAAGCTGCGCGACGGCGAGGTCGTCAAGGGCCACTGAGCCCCACCGGCCGGGCCCGAGGGCCTTCGATCCGCAAGGCGGCGCAGCCGGAGGTCCGGCGCGCCGCCCTTCCCCATTCTGGCAACCCGAACGCGGCGCCCGTGCGCCGTGCTTCATTACGACATCGGAAGTCGACCTGATGCGTCGAGCGCTGGTTATCGCACCGAACTGGATCGGTGACGCATTGATGGCGCAGCCGCTTTTTGCGCTGCTGAGAAAGCTCCATCCCCGCATCGCGATCGATGCCGTCGCACCCTCGTGGGTCGCGCCCGTGCTCGAGCGGATGCCCGAGATCCACGATGTCTACGCGACCGATCTCGCGCACGGCAAGCTGCAGCTGCTGCGCCGCTGGCAGCTCGCGAGCGACCTGCGCGACGTCGGCTACGACGCGGCGTACGTGCTGCCGAATTCGCTGAAGTCCGCGGTGATCCCGTGGCTCGCGAACATCCCGCTGCGGATCGGCTATACGGGCGAGCACCGCTACGGGCTGCTGAACGTGCGGCACGCGAATCCGACCAAGTCGGGCGAGCGCCCGCCGATGACGACCCACTACGCGGCGCTCGCCTACGCGCCGGGGGCGAAGCTGCCCGAGTCGATGAAGACGCTGCCCGCGCCGCGCCTGGACGCCGACCTGAACGAGACGGCGCGCGTGTCCGCCCGCTTCAATCTCGATACGCGCAAGCCGCTCGTCGTGTTCTGCCCCGGCGCCGAATACGGTCCGGCCAAGCGCTGGCCGCCCGAGCATTTCGCGTCGCTCGCGACCATCGTCCACCAGTCGTTCCCGTATACGCAGATCGTCGCGCTCGGCTCGCAGAAGGATGCCGCGGCCGCGCAGGCAATCGCCGACCACGCGCCGAACGTGCGCAACCTGTGCGGGCAGACGTCGCTGTCCGAGGCGTGCGCGCTGATCGCGCGCGCGAACGCCGTCGTCACCAACGATTCGGGGCTGATGCACGTCGCCGCCGCGCTGCGCCGGCCGCTCGTCGCGTTGTACGGATCGACCGATCCGCGCCACACCCCTCCGCTGTCGGACCTGGCGAAGGTACAATGGCTGCATCTCGAATGCAGTCCCTGCTTCGAACGCGAGTGCCCGCTCGGCCACCTGAAGTGCCTGCGCGAACTCGGTCCCGAGCAGGTATTCGGCGATTTGCGCGGCATGCTCGTCGGGCAGCGCTGACCCTGACCGGCGGCGTCGCACGGCGCGCCGGGCAATCCGATTCACCGGTGCGCGGCGGCTCGATCCGGGCCGCCATGCTGAATACGGCGCGCGATGCGCGCGAGAGACAACCCCGATGCCACGTTTTGCCCGCCTTTTCGAAGCCGCTGCCGATACGCTGAACGCCTACTACCAGGCCGTCGCGGATGCCAATCTCGACGCGCTGCTGGCGTTGTGGATCGACGAGGATTTCGCCAGCTGCGTATGGGCGGACGGCGAGCATCTGCACGGCCTCGACCAGATCCGCGGCGGGCTCGCCAACCGGCTCGCGACGCGCCCGGTCACGATCGAGCCGCTCGACATCCGCGTGTACGACAGCCTCGGCACGGTCGTCTACACGATCGCCGAAGCGCATCAGCAGGCCGACCTGACGGCCGAACCCGACATGGTTTTCGCGACGTACGTGATGATTCACGAACGCGGCGAGTGGCGTATCGCGCACATCCACGCGAGCCCGATTCCTGAACAAGCGGCCGGACAATTCGCCGCGAAGATCCGTCACGGGCAGGGTCCGCTGCACTGACGAAGAACGAAGCAACGCATTAGCGGGGCGATCATGAGTACGGCTTCTCCGCCCACCTCGCCGCTGACCGGGGCCCCGGCCCCCGACGACGATTCATTGCGCTATCGCGCACCGCGCTGGCTGCCCAACAGCCATGTGCAAACCATCGTGCCCGCGCTGTTCGCGCGGCGTCCGGTTGTCGCTTACCGGCGAGAGCGATGGGAAACCCCCGACCACGACTTCATCGATCTCGACTGGGTCGCGCATCTCGACAGCGCGGCGCCGGCGCCCGACGCGCCGCTGTTCGTGCTGTTCCACGGCCTCGAAGGCAGCTCCGGATCGCACTACGCGCTCGCGATGATGGCGGCCGCGCGCGCGAAGGGGTGGCACGCGGTCGTCCCGCACTTCCGCAGTTGCAGCGGCGAGATCAACCGCCAGCCGCGCTTCTACCATCTCGCCGACAGCGCCGAGGTCGACTGGATCCTGCGCCGGCTCGCCGCGCAACATCGCGGGCCGCTGGTCGCGGCCGGCGTGTCGCTCGGCGGCAACGTGCTGCTGCGCTGGCTCGGCGAGCACCGCAGCGACACGTCGATCGTGCATGCCGCCGCCGCGATCTCGACGCCGATCGACGTGCACGCCGGTGGTCGCGCGCTGTCGCAGGGGTTCGCGATGGTCTATACGCGCAGCTTCCTGAAGACGCTCAAGCGCAAGGCGCTCGCCAAGCTCGACCAGTATCCGGGGCTGTTCGACCGCGAAGCGATGCTGCAGGCCGTGACGATGCGCGACTTCGACGAGGTCGTGACCGCGCCGCTGCACGGTTTCGCGAACGCGGACGACTACTGGACGAAGGCGACCACCCGGCCGCTGCTGCCCGCGATCGACGTGCCGACGCTGATCCTCAACGCCCGCAACGATCCGTTCCTGCCCGAATCGGCGCTGCCGGGGCCCGCCGACGTGTCGCCGGCCGTCGAGCTCGACCAGCCCGCGCACGGCGGTCACGCGGGCTTCATGACCGGGCCGTTCCCCGGCCGCCTCGACTGGCTGTCGGCGCGGGTGTTCGGCTATTGCTCGAAATTCGTCGACCATGGATGACATCGTCAGGCAGGCGCTCGCCAAATGGCCGAACGTGCCGGATTGCACCGGCTGGCTGCTGCTCGACCGGCGCGGCGCCTGGCGGCTGCGCGACGACGCGGCGCAGGCGGCCGGCGAGCTCGGCTCGCCGATCCGGCATGCGGCACTGAACGCGTTCATCGGCCGCAACTACGCGTGCGACGAGCACGGCCAGTGGTTCTTCCAGAACGGGCCGCAGCGCGTGTACGTCGAGCTCGCGTATACGCCGTGGGTCGTGCGGCTCGCCGAACGCGACGGGCAGCTTGCGCTCACCGACCAAACGGGCGCCCCGTTCGAACCGGACGCGGTCTGGCTCGACGACGGCGGCGGCGTGCTGTTTCGCGATGCCGGCCCTCCCGCACGCATCGCGGCGCTGCACGATCACGACCTCGGCTTGTTTGCCGATCATGCGGACTTCGACGCGACACCGCCCGTGCTGCGCTGGCGCGACGGGCGCACGCTGACGCTCGGCCAGCTCGCTCGCGCCGACGTGCCGGCGACGTTCGGGTTCGTCGCGAGTCCCGCGCAGCGGGCGCGCGATGCGTCGGACGACGGCCGCTGACGTGCGATCGCCGTAGCCCGCGTGTCACTCGTGTCACGCCTGCCCGCCCGACGGGCCGCTATCCGCGCCCGTTCTTCTCGTCGTCGCGCTCTTCCTTGTAGCGCGCCTCGAATTCCAGCAGCCGCGCGCCGATGATCGACTGCTCGTAGAACGATACGTCCTTCGCGTCGCGCGCTTCCTTCAGTTGCCGGATCGCCGACGGCCACGCGCCGTCGAGCGCCAGTTTCTCCGCCAGCGCCCGGCGCCGCGCGAGCACGTCGCCCTTGCCGTCGCTCGCCTTCGCGAGGTAATCCCACCAGTCCGGCTGTTCGGGGTCGGCCTTGGCCTGCGCCCGTGCGAGCGTCTGCGCTTCGGCGAAGCGGCGGGCGGCGATCAGCGCCTGCAGGTGCGCGACGATCGCCGCGTGCGACGCCGGCCAGCGCCGCTGCGCGAGCGCCGAGAGCCGTACCGCGTCGTCGGTTCGGCCCGCGCGGCGGGCGATGTCGGCGGCCAGCACGTCGAGGCTCGGCGAACTGCTCGCCGGATCGTCGTCGCGCCGCTCGCGCGCATCGAACGCGCTGCGCGCCGACGCGAGCGCCTTGTCCGCCGCGTCGTACTGGCCGAGCAGCGTGTTCGCGAGCGCGATGCCGTACCAGTTCGCCGCGACGTTCGGCGCCGTGCGATCGTCGATCTCGAGCTGCATCCGGCGCGCCTCGGCCGAGATGTCGGTCGGCGCCCGGTTCTGCAGGACGCGCAGCCGCGCGCGCACGAACCCGTATTCGGCCGACTGGCGCGGCTGCCGGTACGGCGCGCG
Organism: Burkholderia sp. MSMB1826; assembly: GCF_001526325.1. Classification (NCBI taxonomy): domain Bacteria; kingdom Pseudomonadati; phylum Pseudomonadota; class Betaproteobacteria; order Burkholderiales; family Burkholderiaceae; genus Burkholderia; species Burkholderia sp. MSMB1826. Next base: position 141,967 of record NZ_LOYN01000013.1, on the reverse strand, counting down.
CCGTGCACGGTCCTCCATGTCGGCAATCCGCTCGCCGGTCAGCGGGTGCGTGCGCGCATAGGCCGGCACGCCCGCATCGCCCATCGACGCACGATCGAGCCGCTCGAAGAAGCCCGGCATCCCGTACGGGTCGTAGCCGGCCCCCGCGAGCAACTGGAAGCCGACGCGGTCGGCCTCGCGCTCGGCCGACCGCGAGAAGCGCAACTGGTTGTCGACCGCATACGCCTGCCCGCCCATCGCGATCGCGCTGCCGAGATCGCCGCTGCGCGCGAGCACGCCGGCCAGCACGCCGAGCAGCATCGTCGCGAGCGCCGTATAGCCGGTCTTCTCGCTCGCGCCGATCATCCGCGCGATGTGCCGCTGCAGCACGTGGCCCATCTCGTGGCCGACCACCGATGCGAGCTCCGACTCCGTCTGCGTCGTCACCACCAGCCCGCTGTTGATCCCGATGAAGCCGCCCGGCATCGAGAACGCATTGATCTGCGGATCGCGCACTGGGAACAGGTCGAAGTCCGGCGTGTAGCCGCCGATGTAGCGCGCCGTCGCCGCGGCCGCGAGCCGCGCCGCCATCGCATTCAGGTAGTCGCGCACGAGCCAGTCGTCGAGATAGTCTGGATCGCGCCGCACTTCGCGCATCACGCGCTCGCCGAGCCGGCGCTCGGCTCGCGGCGTCAGCGAACCGCCGGAGCCGTCGCCGAGATCGGGCAGCTCCAGCGCACGCAGCGGCGCGCGCAGGCTCGTGACCGGCGCCGACGCACCGCCCGCGTCCGAAAACCGGCTCTCCGCGCCGCCGTACGTGCCGAACACGCCGGTCGCGATGCCGGACGGCACGGTGGAAATCGACGCCGCGCCGCCGCCCGCCGGCTCGAGCGGCGGCGCGGATGCGCTCTGTGCATGGCCGCCCGGCGGCAGCGCGAGCGCCGCCGACAGCGACACAGCAAGCAACTGTTTGACACGCATGGCAGGATGAAAACGACGCCGTCCCGCGCACCCGGCGCGCAGCGCGGCGTTTGGTCTGAATATTCGGGTCATTGTACCGGCGCCGCGACGACTGTCCCGTGCCGCGCATGCGTCATCTGCGCCTGCGGCAACGCGAACGCCGCTGCTATGATAGGCGCCCGTTGAGAGGTTGGATCGGTTCGTCGCGCCGGTATGGAGTCCGGTGGCCTGCCGATCGCGAAGCAGGATCGAGGCACGTGCGCGCGCACGCCGTTCCACTAGAGGAAGCCATGTCAGGACTCACCCATTTCGACGCCGCCGGCCACGCCCACATGGTCGACGTCGGCGGCAAGCAGGAAACGCAACGCATCGCGATCGCGCGCGGCACGATCCGGATGCTGCCGGCCACGTTCGCGCTGATTCGCGACGGCAAGGCCAAGAAAGGCGACGTGCTCGGCGTCGCGCGCATCGCGGCGATCCAGGGCGCGAAGCGCACGGCCGATCTCATTCCGCTGTGCCACCCGCTCGCGCTGACGCGCGTGGCCGTCGACTTCGAACTCGACGACGCGCTGCCGGGCGTGCATTGCGTCGCGCAAGTGGAGACGTTCGGCCGGACCGGCGTCGAGATGGAAGCGCTGACGGCCGTCCAGGTCGGACTGCTGACCGTCTACGACATGTGCAAGGCGGTCGATCGCGGGATGGTGATCACGGACGTGAGCGTGCGGGAAAAGCGCGGCGGGAAGTCGGGGGACTGGAAGGCGGAAGACGTCGCCGGCTGAGCGCACGCCGCGACGCACTCGCGCGCAGCTCGTGGGGAATCGATGGTTGTCGTGATTTCCCGGTCGAACGACAGACCATCAGGAAACCACGTCGCCGATGGGGAGCGATTCGGTGAAATGCGTTGCGCCGCTGCCGTATGCGTGCCCCGGTGCGCCACCGTGCCGGCAGCTATCCGTTCCCATGTGAACCGGCCCTGACGGGCAAGCGCGGGAAAACACCGTCACGATGCGTTGATCGACGGACGCGCGACGGCTTCGCGTCATTCGGCGCCACGCCGGACTGTCGCGGCACGAACCCGATACCCCGGAACTGAATCTGGACCGCGCGCCACGGCGCGGCGCCCGCCCCCGGCGTCACTGCCCGCGCTGCGGTTCGAACACGAACGGCTGGGTCAGCAAGAAAGGGTTCGCGGTCGCGCCAGTCTGCACGCACGTGGCGTGCGTCATCGCTTCGACGGCCGCGCGATCGGCCGCCGCATTGCGGCTGCTCGTCGTCACGGTGACGTTCTGCGCTTCGCCGGTTGTCGTCATCAACGCACGCACCAGCACGGTCGCCGGACGCGTGAGCGGCTTCGCGGTATCCGGATAGACGGCACGCGGAATGTGGCAGGTCAGCTTGCTTTCCTGCGACGACGACAGCATCGCGCAGCCGGAAAACAGCATCGCGACGGCGGGCAGGATCAGGTAGGTCGAGCGAATGGCCATGGTCGAATATCGTTCTTCAGCACTGTCTGGGCACACGCGCCGCGCGACGGAAGCCTTCCCCGCCCGCATCGCGTATGTCTCGCTGCGCCGCGGCCATCGGACCGGCGCCCCGTTACGGCCGCACGGCCGAGCGATGCTCGACCGCGATCCTGCCCGGCGAAATGCCCGGATAGCCGGGAGGTTTTCCGTGTTCGCACCGGCTACGCCCCGCGCCGGCGCGCACGCCAGCGCTTTCGCGCATTGTGCACGCGCCGCCCGGCCAGCGGCGGCGATTTGACAATGGTTGACGCGAATCGCCGCCCATTCGACCGGAATCCGCGCGATCCGCGACGTAATCGATGGCCGACCGGAGCGGCACGCTACGCGCCGCGTCGTGTTGCGCCGACGTCAGCCGCCTTCGGCGCGACGCAACAGACGCCGGCATTCCCCGTTCCGGCGTGCGCGACGTGCACGACGTGCACGACGTGCGTCAATCCGAATCGTCGTCGTCCGAATCGTCGCCCTCGTCGGCCGGCGCTTCCCCGTACTTCGCGACGACGGCCGCCCTGAACGCCTTCAGTGCCGGCTCCTGGTCGCACAGCTTGTACAACGAGGCCAGTTGCTGCGGCCAGTCCTTCAATTCCTTCGCAAACACGTGCAGGCGCGCGACGGTATCGAGGGCGTCGGCTTCGCGGCCGGCCAGCGCCTGCAGTACCGCGTAGCGGCGCAGCACCGTCTCGCCCGGCAGCAGCGCGATCGCGCGCTCGTGCGCGGCGAGCTTGGCCGGCAAATCGTCCGGCGAAATCGGGAGCAGCGTCGCCGCACCGTAATCGCCCCACGCGCCGAACAGCAGCGACGGCGCATCGCGGTACTGCGCGGCCGGGCTGCTGCCGTAATAGAGCACTTCCGCGCGCTGGTAGTCGCGCAGCACCGGCACCGCCGCCAGCACGCCGCCGAACGACAGCACCGCGAACAGCCCGAATGCCGCACGCCCCGGCAGGATGCGCAGCGGCTTCACCTCGAGCAGCCCGATCACGAACATCGCCGGCAGCAGGAAGAACATGTATTGCTGCGGATATTCGACGAGCGCATGCATCAGCAGGATGCCGATCAGCGCGAAGCCGAACACGCGCATGCTCGACTGCGGCCCCCGCACCGCGCGCACGAACCACGTGACGAGCGCGACGGCGAGCACGCCGAGCCCGACGAGACCGGACTTCGCGAGCAGGTCGATGAAGATGTCGTGCGAATTGTTCGCGATCTCGACGCCGCCGAGCGTGCGCACGAGCGCAAACTGGTGCGACGGGAATTCGCCCCAACCGACGCCGAGCAGCGGATGCTCGCGGAACATCGCGAGCCCGTACTTCCACAACGCGAGGCGCGGCGCGATCTGCCCGGCATCGCGCATCCGGTCGGCGGCCGACTCCGCGAGATTCAGGTGGTAGTGCACGTTGGCCCAGCGCACCGCGACGTTCACCGCGACGAACGCGACGGCGAGCACGACAGGTATCAGCCACGCACGCGCATTGCCCGGCGTGCGGCGCGATTCGACCCACGCCATCCAGAAGCCCGCGACGACCATCACCGCGACCTGCAGCCACGGCCCGCGCGACACCGTCAGCGCGAGACCGACCGACAGCACGAGCGACAGCGCGAGCCACGCCCACACCGCGAGCCGGCGAGTCTGCACCAGATACAGCGCGCCCGCGAGCGCAAAGGCGATGTAGCTGGCCAGGTGATTCGCCTGCGCCATGTTGCCGTATGGACGGCGGTCGACCGCGATGTTGTACACCACGACGAACGGCGACACGGCCGACTCGAGGTGGAACAACTGCACGATCTGGGTACCGACGGCGAACACGCCGCCGACGAGCAGCGCACCGGCCATCATCCGCGACACGGTTTCCGCCATGCCGTCGCGCGCCAGCGCGTAGCCGGCCTGCATGGCAACCAGCGCGGCCGCGAGATAACCGACCGCCAGCCAGTTCATCGACGGCACCTTGAGCGGGATCAGCGCGACCTGCGCGATCAACACCGCCGCGAAGCCGAGCGGCGCGACGAACGCAGCCGGCGCGGCAAACGGCTGGGTCGGGCGGCCGGTGCGCGCAAGCAGCACGACGGATACGCCCACCAGCAGATACAGCACCAGTGCGGAAAACTCGGAATAGAAGGTCGGGATCGGATACGTGTGATTCGTGATCGCGTACGGCACGATCAGGGCGACAGCCAGCGCAACGAGCGACAACGAACGGGAAAAAGTAGAAGGCATGAGCGAACCGGATGTCAGCAACCGGCGCACTATACAAAACTTTCCCTGCTCTGTGCGGGGCTGTCGCTCCGCGAGCCGGCGCGGGGGCGCAGCCCCCGCCGGCCGAATCGGCGGGCGGCAGGCCGCATGCGCGGCCGCCCCCTTCTGCGCCGCCTTATGCGCGGCACTCCGCCGGTGCATATTTCGCGGGCAGCGTCGCGGCGGCGCCCGGCAACGGCCCCGCTCCCGGCGCCGGCAGCGACGACGCGTCCTTGCCGGCGGCGAAGCACTCCCATGCAATCGCGCCCGCCTGTATCGTCCCCTTTTTGAGCGGCACGCGCGCGGTGGGCGCATCGGCCTTGTCCGGCGCAGACGGCACGAGCACCAGCGTATTCGCGCCGGCCACGGCGACGCGGGTGGTGAACGCGACCGTGATCTGGCCGGTCGCGCCGTCGATCGCGACGGATTCGACGTTGCGGGTCGCGGCAGGCGGGCTATAGCCGCCGTCGAGGCTCGCACCGCTCGCGGCATTGTCGGCGACCGCGAGCCGCGCGGACGACGCGAGCGCAAGCCCCTCGCCGACGCGCGACCGCGCGAGGTAATCCTGGTACGCGGGAATCGCATAGGCTGCGACGACGCCGACGATCGCGAGCACGATCATCAGTTCGATCAGCGTGAAGCCGGCCGGCCGCCAGCGCGGCGACGGCCGACTCGCGCGCCGGAGATCGGCGGCAACGCGACGGAACAGGGAAACGGAAAAGGCTTCGAACATGACAGGCTCCGGAAACGAAAAACGCCTGCCGATACAGGCAGGCGTCTCGATCGTAGCCAGCGGGCCGCGAGGCCGACAGTCGGCCGGACGGCCAGTCAGCCGTCAGTGCGCGTGGGGCACGCTGCGGCGTTTCCTGAGCGCGTAACCGATCGCGACGACGAACAGCGCGCCGGCGATGCTCGCGCCGTATACCACCGACGGCGTATCGAGCACCGGCCAGCGATCGCCGACCGGGTCGTTCACGATCAGCCCGCCCGCGATCCAGCCGAGCAGCCCGGCGCCGAACGCCACGACGACCGGGAAACGATCGAGCAGCTTCAGCACCAGCGTGCTGCCCCATACGATGATCGGCACGCTGACGACGAGCCCGAAGATCACGAGCGCGATCCGGTGCGACGGATCGGCCTGCTCGGCGGCGCCGGCGATCGCGATCACGTTGTCGAGGCTCATGACCGCATCGGCGATCACGATCGTCTTGACGGCGTCCCACAGCCGGTCGGCCGGCTTGATGTCGTCGTGCGCGTCGGCGGCCGGCGCCATCAGCTTGATGCCGATCCACAGCAGCAGCAACCCGCCGCCGAGCTTCAGGAACGGCACGTCGAGCAGCGCGACCGCGAACGTGATCAGCGCGACACGCAGCAGGATCGCCCCCGCGGTGCCCCAGACGACCCCGCGCAGCCGCTGGTTCGCCGGCAGGTTGCGGCACGCAAGCGCGATCACGACCGCGTTGTCGCCGCCGAGCAGGATATCGATGATGACGATCTGGAGAATGGCGCCCCAGTGCAGCGAGGTCAGGAATTCGAGCATGGCGGTGAGGACAGGACGGCGGCCGCCTCGCGGGCGACCCGGTTCATCGCCGGCACATGCACGACGCATGCCCGGTGCTTACGAATTCATTGCGCGAGCATAACAAAAAACGCCGGCAAAGCCGGCGTTTTCTGCAGGACGAGCCCGACGGAAATTATTACAGCGCCTTCTTCAGCAGACGGCCCATTTCCGACGGGTTGCGCGTGACGGTGATGCCGCACGCTTCCATGATTTCCAGCTTCGCTTCGGCCGTATCCGCACCGCCCGAGATCAGCGCGCCGGCGTGGCCCATGCGCTTGCCCGGAGGCGCCGTGACGCCGGCGATGAAGCCGACGACCGGCTTCTTCATGTTGTCCTTGATCCACTCGGCGGCATTGGCTTCGTCCGGACCGCCGATTTCGCCGATCATCACGACCGCATCCGTATCCGGATCGTCGTTGAACATCTTCATCACGTCGATGTGCTTCAGACCGTTGATCGGGTCGCCGCCGATACCGACTGCCGACGATTGGCCGAGGCCCAGTGCCGTCAGTTGCGCAACGGCTTCATACGTCAGCGTGCCCGAACGCGACACGACGCCGATGCGGCCCTTGCGGTGGATGTGACCCGGCATGATGCCGATCTTCAGTTCGTCCGGCGTGATCGTGCCCGGGCAGTTCGGCCCGAGCAGCAGCGTCTTGCGGCCTTCGCGACGCATGCGGTCCTTCACTTCGATCATGTCACGGACGGGAATGCCTTCCGTGATGCAGATCGCGAGATCGAGGTCGGCTTCGACCGCTTCCCAGATCGCAGCCGCTGCGCCTGCCGGCGGAACGTAGATGACCGACACGGTCGCGCCGGTTTCCGCCTTCGCTTCCTTGACGCTCGCGTAGATCGGAATGCCTTCGAAATCTTCGCCGGCCTTCTTCGGGTTCACGCCCGCGACGAATGCTTCGCGGCCGTTTGCGTATTCACGGCAGGCGCGCGTATGGAACTGACCGGTTTTGCCGGTAATGCCCTGCGTGATGACCTTCGTGTCCTTGTTGATCAGAATCGACATGTATTTTGACCTCTGTTCGATTGGCGTCGCGAGCTAACCGCGCCGCCATGCGTGTTCATTGAGCGCGCTTACTTGCCTGCGGCAGCCGCGACGACCTTCTGCGCAGCCTCTTCCATGCTGTCGGCCGAGATGATCGGCAGGCCCGAATCGGCCAGCATCTTCTTGCCGAGGTCTTCGTTCGTGCCCTTCATGCGCACGACGAGCGGCACGTTCAGGTTCACGGCCTTCGAACCGGCGATCACGCCTTCCGCGATCACGTCGCAGCGCATGATGCCGCCGAAGATGTTCACGAGGATCGCCTTCAGGTCCGGGTTCTTCAGCATCAGCTTGAACGCTTCGGTGACCTTCTCGGTCGTCGCGCCACCGCCGACGTCCAGGAAGTTCGCCGGCTCGCCGCCGAACAGCTTGATGGTGTCCATCGTCGCCATCGCGAGGCCTGCGCCGTTCACGAGGCAGCCGATGTTGCCGTCGAGCGAGATGTACGCGAGGTCGAACTTCGACGCTTCGATTTCAGCCGGATCTTCTTCGTCCAGATCGCGGTACGCGACGATTTCCGGGTGGCGGAACAGCGCGTTCGAGTCGAAGTTGAACTTCGCGTCGAGTGCGGTGACCTTGCCGTCGCCGGAGACGTTCAGCGGGTTGATTTCAGCCAGCGATGCGTCGGTTTCCCAGAACGCCTTGTACAGACCTTGCAGGATCGCGCGTGCTTGCGGAATCGAAGCGGCCGGCACGCCGATCTTCGCGGCGAGGTCGTCGGCCTGGGCGTCCAGCAGGCCCGTCGACGGCTCGACGATGACCTTGTGGATCAGTTCCGGGTGCTTTTCGGCGACTTCTTCGATGTCCATGCCGCCTTCGCTCGAACCCATCAGCACGATCTTCTGCGAGATGCGGTCGACGACGAGGCTGACATACAGTTCCTGCTTGATGTCGGCGCCTTCCTCGATCATCAGGCGGTTGACCTTCTGGCCTTCCGGGCCCGTCTGGTGCGTGACGAGCTGCATGCCGAGGATCTGGCTCGCGTATTCGCGCACCTGCTCGATCGACTTCGCCACCTTCACGCCGCCGCCCTTGCCACGGCCACCCGCGTGAATCTGAGCCTTCACGACCCAAACCGGGCCGCCGAGCTCTTCCGCCACCTTGACGGCCTCGTCCACCGAGAACGCCGGCTTGCCGCGCGGTACCGCGACGCCGAATTTCCGCAGGATTTCCTTACCCTGGTACTCGTGAATCTTCATGCGTGATTCCCTTCAGTCTGAGAGTTGGATGAAATGTCGCTTGAGACGCTTCTTCGAATGATTTCCGTTCATTCCTTCGTGCTGCCTTCACCGGGCAGATCCGGCCGAATCGGGCCATACCAGCGCGGGTAGTACTGCCGCACGACCTCGCCGTCGAATCGCAGCGCGCGGCAGCGGCCGAGCTGGAACGGCGGTTCGGCGTGCACGCCGTCATGGGCCGGCCCTTCGCCGCCCTCCTCGCGCACGTTCCACACGTCACCGGCGAACGCCTGGATCGCGGCCGTCGGCAGCACGGCGCACAGTTCGGTGAGATGGGAACAGCCTGCGACGCCGGCGAGCAGCCGGTTCGCGTTGCGGCGGAAATTGCGGAAGAGATTGAGCCCGACGAGGGCCCGATAGGCGGGAGTGGCGGATTGACAGTGACCGGGATAGGGCACCCATTCCGAAGACGCTTCGGCGTCGACGACATTGAGGTCACGATCGATGGTCACGCGCAGCCAGAGTTCGTGGATCGGCAGGCCCTGGGGCCGGATGCCCGACGCAAGCGCGACATCGCGCGGCTTGTGGTCGGTCAGGCAGGCTTCGATGTCCCACAAGCCGTCGCCGCGCTCGTAGGCTTCCGCTCGGATTGCGCGTCGATGTCGCAACTGACGGGGCACGGGCTCGGATAGCGGCATGCTGGAGGTTGAGGCCGAAGAGGAAAACCCGTGGATTTTAGCATATTGGGTATTTGAGACAGTTTGCCGCGACGGCGGGTATTCCCGCCTGCCGGAAGCGGTTGCAATGCAGCAAAATCGCGCGCCACGCGCGCGACCGGGCGCGTCAGTCGTCGATCGGGAAATCGTCGCCGATTTTCAGCAACTTCACGATGGTCGCACTCGAGAAGCCGCGCGCGGCAAGGAAACGCGTCTGCTTCGCACGCTCGGCCGGCGTTTGCGGCAGTGCACCGAATTTCTTGCGCCAGACGGCCTGCGCGCGCGTCAATTCGGTCTCGCGCAATTGGGCATGCACCTCTTCGACGAGGCCGTCGCCGACCGCATGGCGCTTCAGCTCGCTGACGATGCGCGCGACGCCGACGCGCGACGCGCGACGATGCACGAGGCTCTCGGCGAAGCGCGCGTCGGACAGCCAGCCTTCCTTTTCCAGCGCATCGAGCACCGGCTCGACGGCTTCGTCCTCGCCGACGTAGGGGGCGAGCTTGCGCGCGAGCTCCGCACGGCTGTATTCGCGCCTCGACAGATAGCCGAGCGCGCGCCCCTTCAATGAGCGCGGCGGCTTCGACGACTTGCGCTCGCCTGCGCCCGGCGCGTCGCTCGAAGCAGCGCCCGACGGCGCACCGGCTGCACGGCGTGTACGGCGCGGATGCTGGCTGCTGCGCGTATAGACATCTTCTGCCGCGGGCGAATCGGCTGGGCGATCGCCCGGAAAGCGGACACCGGACACGCGACGGCGCGAGCGATCGTGTGCGTCGAACGACTCGTCGTCGTCGAACGGATCGTCCGGTGCGGCAATCTCAAACGAAACGAGGGCATCGTCGGATGCCCTCGTCGCGGTGCGGTTCGCGGCGTTGCCGCCTGCGTCACGCCGATCGGCGCCCGAGGATCCGGCTCGCCGGCCGGAGCGCCCCGCCCTTTCGGGCATGTCGCGCTCCGCCGGCTCGCCAGTCTGACCTCGGCGCACAACCATTACTCTTCTTCGTCCAACGCCTCGGCTTCGTTGCCTACGCCATCGGGCATGCTGACGACACCGAGCGATTCGCGGATGCGGTTCTCGATCTCGCGCGCGATTTCCGGATTTTCGCGCAGGAATTCACGCGCGTTGTCCTTGCCCTGACCGATCTTCTCACCGTTGTAGCTGTACCAGGCACCGGCCTTGTCGACGATCTTCGCCTGCACGCCGAGATCGATGATCTCGCCCTGACGCGAAATGCCCTCGCCATACAGGATGTCGAAGATCGCCTCGCGGAACGGCGGCGACACCTTGTTCTTGACGACCTTCACGCGGGTTTCGTTGCCGATCACCTCGTCGTTCTTCTTGATCGAGCCGATCCGGCGGATGTCGAGGCGCACCGACGCATAAAACTTGAGCGCGTTGCCGCCCGTCGTGGTTTCGGGGTTGCCGAACATCACGCCGATCTTCATCCGGATCTGGTTGATGAAGATCACGAGGCAGTTCGTGCGCTTGATCGTGCCGGTGAGCTTGCGCAGCGCCTGCGACATCAGGCGCGCCTGCAGACCCGGCAGCGAATCGCCCATTTCGCCTTCGATTTCGGCCTTCGGCACGAGCGCCGCGACCGAGTCGATGACGATCATGTCGATCGAACCCGAGCGCACCAGCGCGTCGGTAATTTCCAGCGCCTGCTCGCCGGTATCCGGCTGCGAGATCAGCAGTTCCGGCACATTGACGCCGAGCTTGGACGCGTACTGGACGTCGAGCGCGTGCTCGGCGTCGATGAAGGCAGCCGTGCCGCCCAGCTTCTGCAGTTCGGCGATGACCTGCAGCGTGAGCGTGGTTTTACCGGACGATTCCGGACCGTAAATCTCGACCACCCGGCCGCGCGGCAGGCCGCCGACGCCGAGCGCGATATCGAGACCCAGCGAGCCCGTGGAGACGACCTGGATGTCTTCCTTCGCTTCGCCGTCGCCCATCCGCATGATCGACCCTTTGCCGAACTGCTTCTCGATCTGTGCGAGTGCGGCCGCCAGCGCCTTGCTCTTCTCGGCGGTCATCCCGGAGCCCTTCTTGCTATCTTCCATGAATCGTCCTTTGCTATGATGAGCAGCGTCTGTCAGAGGCGCGCCCGCTTCAAGCGCTGCCCACGAATGCAGACACTGTATAAAAAAACAGTGTTTTATGCAAGCCCGCAATGCAGGCTGCGTCGTACACGGATAATTTCGGAGACAGCCGCGCCGGCATGCACGCCCGCCGGCCATCGGTCAGCAACATGCGAATCCTCATCGCCGAAGACGACAGCATACTCGCGGACGGCCTCACCCGGTCACTCCGCCAATCGGGCTATGCCGTCGATCACGTGAAGAGCGGCGTCGACGCCGACACCGCGCTGTCGATGCAGACTTTCGACCTGCTGATCCTCGATCTCGGGCTGCCGAAAATGTCCGGCCTCGACGTGCTCAAGCGCCTGCGCGCGCGCAATTCCAATCTGCCCGTGCTGATCCTGACCGCCGCCGACAGCGTCGACGAACGCGTGAAGGGGCTCGATCTCGGCGCCGACGACTACATGGCCAAGCCGTTCGCGCTCAACGAGCTCGAGGCGCGCGTGCGCGCGCTGACCCGGCGCGGCGCCGGCGGCGGTCCGACCGTCGTGCGCCATGGCTCGCTCGCATTCGACCAGGTCGGGCGCATCGCGTACGCGAACGATCACGTGCTCGATCTCTCCGCGCGCGAACTCGGCCTGCTCGAGGTGCTGCTGCAGCGGATCGGCCGCCTCGTGTCGAAGGAACAGCTCGTCGATCACCTGTGCGAATGGGGCGAGGAAGTCAGCAACAACGCGATCGAAGTCTACGTGCACCGGCTGCGCAAGAAGATCGAACCGAGCGGCGTGCGGATCTCGACCGTGCGCGGCCTCGGCTATTGCCTCGAGAAGGTCGCGCCCGCGACGCCGGCCGACACGGCGGCGCCCCAGCCCGCGGCGGCCGGCACGCCGCTGCGCTGACGCCGGGCGGCGCCGCGATGGCCACGCCGGCCCATTCCCGCCACCCGACCGGCGCGCCGTCGTCGGCTGCCGACGAGGCGCGCGACGCGCGCTACGAGAACCCGTTCGCGCCGCCCGACGAAACCGAATCGCCCGAAACGCCGCGCCCGCGCTCGCTGTTCGGCGAAATCCTCGACTGGATGCTCGCGCCGCTGCTGCTGCTGTGGCCGATGAGCATCGCCGTCACCTATCTCGTCGCGAAGACGATCGCGAACGGCCCGTTCGACCGCGCGCTCGAGACCAACGCGTACGTGCTTGCGCGGCAGATCCATCCGGTCAACGGCGTCGCCGAGCTGACGCTGCCGGAGCAAACGCGCGACTTCCTGCGCGCGGACAACATCGACAGCGTCTACTTCCAGGTGCTCGGCACGCGCGGCGAGCTGGTCGCGGGCGAGGCCGACATGCCGCTGCCGCGCGACGAGGACCGCCCGCCGCCGGGCGTCGTCGTGTTCCGCGACGACCTGCTGCGCGGCAACGACGTGCGCGTCGCGTATACGACCGTCGCGCTGCCGCAGGCGAGCGGCGCGCAGCCCGTGCTCGTGCAGGTCGGCGAGACGCTCGACAAGCGCAACGCGCTCGCGAACGACATCATCAAGGGCGTGATCCTGCCGCAATTCGTGATCCTGCCGCTCGCGATCCTGCTCGTCTGGTTCGGGCTGTCGCGCGGGCTCGCCCCGCTCAACGCGCTGCAGGCGCACATTCGCGCGCGGCGGCCGGACGACCTGTCGCCCGTCGAGGCGCAGCGCGCGCCGCCCGAGATCGAACCGCTCGTCACGTCGTTCAACGACCTGCTCGCGCGCCTCGAACAGAACATGGCGCTGCAAAAACGCTTCATCGCCGACGCCGCGCACCAGATGAAGACGCCGCTCGCGGGCCTGCGCACGCAGGCCGAGTTCGCGCTGCGCCATCCGGTGCCGCCCGACGTGCAGCGCTCGCTCGAGCAGATCGCGACGAGCTCCGAGCAGGCCGCGCGGCTCGTCACGCAACTGCTGGCGCTCGCGCGCGCCGAGAACCGCGCGAGCGGGCTCACGTTCGAGCCGGTCGAGATCGCCGCGCTCGCGCGGCGCACGGTGCGCGACTGGGTACAGGCCGCGCTCGCGAAACGCATGGACCTCGGGTACGAAGGCCCGGACGACGACGCGCCGCTCGATGTCGACGGCAACCCGGTGATGCTGCGCGAGATGCTCGGCAACCTGGTCGACAACGCGATCCGCTATACGCCGGAAGGCGGCCGCATCACCGTACGCGTGCGCGCCGAGCCCGCGGCGCGGCGCGTGCATCTCGAAGTCGAGGATACCGGCCCCGGCATCCCGGCCGGCGAGCGCGAGCGCGTCGTCGAGCGCTTCTACCGGATCCTCGGCCGCGAAGGCGACGGCAGCGGCCTCGGGCTCGCGATCGTGCGCGAGATCGCCACGCAGCACGGCGGCACGCTGACGCTCGACGATCACGTCTACCAGCACGCGCCGCGCCTCGCCGGCACGCTCGTGCGCATCAGCCTGCCGCTCGCCGTCCCTGCCCCGGATTAACCCTGATGTGCACCGCCGCGGCTCGGCGCAAATCCGTCGAAACCGGCGATTTACCGGACGTTCGCACCATGATCGGGCCGCGAAATGGCCGATTCGACACGGGTTAACGCGCAGTCGGTTTGTACGCGCGAGTCAGTGCGCCGTAAGTTTCCGTGCCAATAATCGTCGACAGGCCCGCCCCTCCCAAGGCGGCCGCACATCTATATCAAGGGACTTGGAGACGATTCATGGCAACGTTAGGCGGGCAAATTTCGCACTCGCCGATGACGGGCGAAGAGAAGAAGGTGATCTTCGCGTCGTCGCTCGGCACCGTGTTCGAGTGGTACGACTTTTACCTGGCCGGCTCGCTCGCGGCCTACATCAGCAAGAGCTTCTTCTCCGGCGTCAATCCGACCGCCGCGTTCATCTTCACGCTGCTCGGCTTCGCCGCCGGCTTCGCGGTGCGGCCGTTCGGCGCGATCGTGTTCGGCCGGCTCGGCGACCTCGTCGGCCGCAAGCACACGTTCCTCGTGACGATCGTGATCATGGGCGTGTCGACGTTCGTGGTCGGCTTCCTGCCCGGCTACGCGTCGATCGGCATCGCCGCCCCCGTGATCTTCATCGCGATGCGGCTGCTGCAGGGCCTCGCGCTCGGCGGCGAGTACGGCGGCGCGGCGACCTACGTCGCCGAGCACGCGCCGGCCAACCGGCGCGGCTTCTACACCGCATGGATCCAGACGACGGCCACGCTCGGCCTGTTCCTGTCGCTGCTCGTGATCCTCGGCGTGCGCACGTTCGTCGGCGAGGAGGCGTTCGGCAACTGGGGCTGGCGCGTGCCGTTCGTCGCGTCGATCCTGCTGCTCGCGGTGTCGGTGTGGATTCGGCTGCAACTGAACGAATCGCCGGTGTTCCTGCGCATCAAGGCGGAAGGCAAGACGTCGAAGGCGCCGCTGACCGAAGCGTTCGGCCAGTGGAAGAACCTGAAGATCGTGATCCTCGCGCTCGTCGGCCTGACGGCCGGCCAGGCCGTCGTGTGGTACACGGGCCAGTTCTACGCGCTGTTCTTCCTCACGCAGACGCTGAAGGTCGACGGCGCCAGCGCGAACATCCTGATCGCGATCGCGCTCCTGATCGGCACGCCGTTCTTCCTGTTCTTCGGTTCGCTGTCGGACAAGATCGGCCGCAAGCCGATCATCCTCGCGGGCTGCCTGATCGCGGCGCTGACCTACTTCCCGCTGTTCAAGGCGCTCACGCACTACGCGAATCCGCAGCTCGAACTCGCGACGCAGAAGGCGCCGATCACGGTCGTCGCCGATCCGGCCACCTGCTCGTTCCAGTTCAACCCGGTCGGCACGTCGAAGTTCACCAGCTCGTGCGACATCGCGAAGAGCGCGCTCGCGAAGGCCGGCCTGAACTACGAGAACGTCGCGGCGCCGGCCGGAACGCCGGCCGAAATCAAGGTCGGCGACACGGTGATCCAGACCTACGACGGCAAGGCGGCCGACGCGAAGGCGCAGGGCGCGGCGTTCGACAAGACGCTCGCGGCGACGCTGAAGGGGGCCGGCTACCCGGCGAAGGCCGACCCGGCGCAACTGAACTGGCCGATGACGATCGTGATCCTGACGATCCTCGTGATCTACGTGACGATGGTCTACGGCCCGATCGCCGCGATGCTGGTCGAGATGTTCCCGACGCGGATCCGCTACACGTCGATGTCGCTGCCCTATCACATCGGCAACGGCTGGTTCGGCGGCTTCCTGCCCGCGACCGCGTTCGCGATCGTCGCGGCGAAGGGCAACATCTATTCGGGACTCTGGTATCCGATCGCGATCGCGCTGGCGACCTTCGTGATCGGCCTGCTGTTCGTCAAGGAGACGAAGGACTCGGACATCTACGCGCAGGATTGATGTCGGGCGCGAAGCGGAGACGGCCGGCGGAGGGGCTCCTTCCGGTGGCCGCCTCCCGCCCGCGATGAAGGCCGGCACGGGTCGCCGGCAACTTTTTTCGGGAAAGACGGAAAAAAGGTATTGACAGCCGGCCAGCCGATCGACATAATTCAAGTCTTCGGCGAATTAGCTCAGTCGGTTAGAGCGACGGAATCATAATCCGCAGGTCCGGGGTTCGAATCCCTGATTCGCCACCAAATGCGAAAAGCCGCTGTTTCGAAAGGAACAGCGGCTTTTTTCATTGCTGCATGCTTCAACGCCGCCCTCATCTGTCGATGAACGCCCAAAGGCACGATCGCGCGCGTCCGGTCTAGCGGGTTCCGGAATCGCGATGCGCATATCTGCATCGACCGGCATGAACCGTTCTGGCGTGCCGTGACCTCCATCCACGACCCGTTTCCTTCCCCAAGTTTGTCGCTCCCGCGGCGCGATCGTCGACCAGGCGGCCCTCCACCGGCGTCTGCAGGCGACGAGCGAGATCGCGAACCGCACAGCCCGTGAACCGGACACCACGAACTTCGTTCGAGATCGATGTGCGACTCGTACTCGCCGATACGAGCAATCCAGATCGTCGATACCGGCATACGGCGATAGCAAGCGGCCGAAATTTAATAGCGCGCGTAATGGCGGCCGTATGCCACGCCACGAGCACGAAGCCGCGCTTAGAATCGGAACCTCCCAATATCCGCCGCATCCGGGCAAAAACTGTGAAAAACCGCCTCGCATGCTTCCTACTGGGCTTGATCGGCGCAACGATTCCGCTCGCCTGCTCGGCCGCCCCTATGCCGGCCGCCACCGTCGACGGCATGCAGTGGCGATTCGTGCAGTTGCATAACACCGGGCACGACGATGACTACGAGGTCGCCGCCCGTCGCAATGAACAGGTTCTGGTCTGGGACAACGGCAAGAACCGGCAAGCGTATGCGGGAACCGTGTACCTGCTGGTATCCGCCCCGTTCGATCAGGTGCAGCCACGGGTGCAGGGCGTGCTGCAACGGACGAGCCCCGTGACGGCCCGTGTCGACAACTGGCAGTTGCAGAACTTGCCGCCCCCGTGGGACAAGGTGCTGTTGTCGCGCCGGCCGGACCTCCGTACGGCCATCGCCGAACAGGAGGTCATGCCGAAGCTGCAGCAGGCGCTGCAACAAGGTGCCATCACCCGTCCTGAACTGGACTGGCGCATGGATCATGCTCGTGCGCGCGTCGACCGGCTGTCCCAGGGCTCCCGCGTGCCTGCGCTTCAGGCCACCTATACGTACTGGGATGCTCGCCAGGATCACAGCGACGGCATCACCGGTCAGTACCGGAGCACGCTGTTCGTCAGGGTGCAGGATGCAAGCGCCATCTTCGGGCATCCGGCGACGATCGTTCAGTTCGGTCGCAGCGATACCCGGCCCAATCCCGACTACAGCCTGTGGAAGGCACTGACGCTGCAGGACCTGGACGTGTTCAGCGGCAACCGGACCCAGTCCAGCCGGACGGGCATATCGGTCGTCCCGGCCGACGTGTTCACGGCATTGACCGATGCGCTGTCCGCGATGCCGGGCAAGCTGGAAATCGCCGCGTCGCCGGCCGCATGGCAGTTGCCCTCGACACCGTCGATACCGGCCCCTGCGATCAACCTGGCGGTACCGGACCCAAGTGCCCCGGTGCTGAAGCCCCGGCTCATCCGCTGGGACACATTGGTGACCGATCCGTCTCAACGCACGCTGCTGTATCCGCATGACATCCTCGGCCTGCCGGACGGCAGCATGCTGTTCAGCGCCCAGGTGAGCGACAGCCGCGGCTGGAACGAGTACGTGTGGCGGCTGCACGAAGTCGATGGTGCGTTGCGTGCGGACGAGGTCTGGCGAGGCAAATCCGGCCCGCGACGAATGATGATCAACGGCGACGGCAGCGCCGTCTGGTTCGACGGCCAGCCGGACACCGACGGCAAGCCATGCCTGTACCGCTATGACGTCACGAGCCGCAAGGTCGATCGTCATGAAATCGTCTGGCCGAACGAAACCAGCTGGCGTGACTATCAGATGAGCGATCTGCACTGGATCCTCGCAGACGATCTGCCGGCCAATTTCCGGCACGACATCCGGCATGGCGAGCAGGCGTCCAACCCGCTCGGCTCCGAGTACCTGACCGTGCAGCGGCCGGCGTCGGCGCCATCGGGTACCGACGATCCATGGCCATTCGTCACCACGCTGTCGTCAGTACGCCAGTCGCTGATGGACGACATCAACGGCGGCGGCAATCCACTGATCTGGCCGGTACGCTGGCGACCTTCCGGGAGCTACTGGACGGAGGATCCGCAGGGGCTCGCCGAACTGGATGCCCGTACCGGCCGCACGCTGCGCGCGATCGCGCTGCCCCAGCGCTTCGGCTCGCCGGATCCCGACAACGCCACCGGCATCGCACAATGGGTACCCGAGCCTCTCGGCTCGCCGCAGGGTCAATGGATTGCGACCGGCTTCGTGCTGCTGCTCGACGACGACGGCAGCATGCCGCCGCCGGTCAAGTACCCCGGCCCGAAACGCGCCCGCTTCGTCGGCATGCACGTCGTGGATCTCAAGAGCGGTCACGTGCTGTCGGCGCTGCTTGGCCCTGCCGACGACTTCAAGGCCGCCGCGCGTTCGGCGAACGGGCGCTTCCTTGCGATGGGCACGACCTCGACCGCGGGCAGCAGGACGCACCGTGTCGCGCTCTGGGAGGTCGCACAGGGCCGGACGCCCGTGCAGCTCGACGCGTCGTCGTTACCGACGGACAACGAGATCCGCGCGCTGGCCTTTTCGTGGGACGGTTCGGCACTGTGGGCGCTGGGCACGCACGAACTGCTGCTGTGGCAATTGCCCGCTGCGCTGCGCGATCGCGCGACGCGACGCGCTGTGCCGGATCAATCCCGCAATTGAGGCGATGATCTCACCCGGCGAGCGGCGCCGGCTTCCGCCATCTGCGAAAATCGGCATCGCGTTCGACCGCCCGGGCCGCCGTTGGCTCCCATGGCCGAAATCCGCCGTTGCCGAATCGACAATGACAATAACCGAGGGCTAGATGAAGGACCGTAACGAATCGACAAGCGACAAGCGCCGTGGACGCGCGAGACGACGCTGGCTGATGGCCGGTGTCGCAGGCGCGGCGGCCGTGCTGATTGGCATGCGCGTCATTCCTGCGCGAGACGACCTGGACAAAAGCAAGATCGACGCGATCCTGAAGGTCGCGCTCGCCGACAAGAACACCGTTCCGACCGACGCCTGCGTCAGCCTGGCCGGCGCCGAACTTCCCGCTGACGTCAACGCGAAGGATTTGCTGAGAGTCGATGGCGTGGTGAGAAAAGACGTGCAGGCATTGATCGACCGCGGCCTGATTACCGTGAAATTCAATGCAGGCAAAGGGCGGCCGACCGTGAGGAACCCGGACTACGAGTCGCGCGACACCCATGTCCCGTTGAGCCATATCGCTCTAACCCCGTTCGGAAAGACGTTCTACCGGTATCGGGAATTCGAAACGACCGACGGATCGGTTCCCGGTGGGCGGGCGCTACACATGGTGAACTTGTTCTGTGCACACGTGACCTACGGTGGCGTCGCGAAATTCATGGAGCCTTCCAAGAACCCGTTCGACGACAATCCGCACCTGGTCTCGTGGGTCAATTTCCGATGGAAACCGGATCGGCAAGCGACACCGTGGCTAACCGATCCGGATCTCCTGGACGCCCTGTCGTTCTATCCCGAGCAGGACGGCTGGGCGAACCGGGGAATTCTGCTCGAACGGGACGACAACGGACATTGGGCGCTCGGCGACAATCCATACACGATCCGCTGGTAGGCGCGGCATAAGACGTGGCGGCTTGGCGCCCGACGATCGACGGGATGAGGCAATTCACGGCATGCCTCATCGCTTTCGTCCATACCCGGTCGCCACCTTACGCCGCCACCACCTTTTTCTGCGGCTTCGCTTGCACCCCCACCTTCCCCCGCCAATTCTCCCCACCCTCCAGCGCCGGCGTCGACTCGAACACCTCCGCGATCCAGTCGGCGAACACGCGCACCTTCTGCGACAGATGCCGGTTGTGCGGATACACGATCGAGATCGGCTTCGGCTTCGGATTGCAGTCCGGCAGCACCTCGACCAGCGAGCCGTCGAGCAGGTTCGGCAGCACCATGAACAGCGTCGGCTGGATCATCCCGAAGCCTTCGAGCCCGCACGTCACGTAGGCATCCGAATCGTTGACCGTGACGCTGCCGTTCATCCGCACCTCGAACGGCTTGCCGTCGATCATGAACACCCACGGAATCGCCCGCGCACCGTGGCTCGAACGGAAATTCACCGCATGATGATCGACGAGATCGGCAATCTCGTTCGGCTCGCCGTGACGGGCGAGGTAATCGGGCGACGCGCACGTCACGCGCTTCAGCATCCCGATGCGCCGCGCGACCATCGACGAATCCTCGAGCGGCCCGACCCGGATCATGCAGTCGATGCCTTCCTCGACCGGATCGACGTAGCGGTCGGACAGCCCCAGTTCGAGCGTGATGTCCGGATAGCGCTGCCGGAAGATCGACAGCGACGGCAGCACGATGCGGCGCCCGAGCGAACTGGGCATGTGGACGCGCAGCACGCCGCTCGGCTTGCGGTTGCCGGCCTGGAAGCTCGCGTCGGCCTCGGCGATCTCCGCGATGATCTTCATGCAATGCTCGTAGTACGCGGCGCCCTCCGGCGTCAGCGACAGCCGGCGCGTCGTCCGGTGCATCAGGCGCACGCCGAGCAGCGCTTCGAGATTCTGGATGATGGTCGTCACCGACGCACGCGGCATCGCAAGCGTGTCAGCCGCCCGCGTGAAGCTGTTCGCGTCGACCACGCGGGTAAAAACTTCCATTGCCTGGATGCGGTCCATGCTGCTTCCCCCTTCGAATCGCCAACGGAACAGAATAGAGCGCGCGGCGGGCGCGGCACAAGCCCCCGCCCATTGTTCTCCGATCCTGAATAGTTTCGACGCTTCGGACTGGAAACCGACCGATTTCCGTTCAGTTCCGGGCGCCGCCGCGCCGGCCCCGCTCAGCCGCCGTACGTTACCGCACGAACCGCTCGCGATACGCCTGCGGCGACACGCCGAGCACGCGCACGAAACTGCGCCGCAGCGTCTCCTCGGAACCGAAGCCGCAACGCCCGGCAATCCGCTTGACGGGCCACGCCGTTTCGCCGAGCAGGCGTTGCGCCGCCTCGACGCGGATCTGCTCGACCGCGCGCGCGGGCGTGCGGCCGGTCTCCGCGCGATAGTGGCGCACGAAGCTGCGCTCGCTCATGCTCACGCGTTCGGCGAGCGCGGGCACCGACAGGTCGGCCGTCAGGTGCTCGGCCATCCATGCGTGCAGCTCGCCGAACCGGTCGGCGGTGCGCTGCATCGACAGCATCGTGCTGAACTGCGCCTGCCCGCCCGGGCGCTTCAGGAACACGACGAGTTCGCGCGCGACGTCGAGCGCGGTCGCCCGCCCGAGATCCTCCTCGACCAACGCGAGCGCGAGATCGATGCCGGCCGTCACGCCGGCCGACGTCCACAGCGCGCCTTCGCGGATGAAGATCGGGTCCGGCTCGACGCGCACGTTCGGGTAGCGCGCCGCGAATTCGTCGCAGCGCGCCCAATGCGTGACCGCGCGCCGCCCGTCGAGCAAGCCGGCCTCGGCGAGCAGGAACGCGCCGGTGCAGACCGACGCCACGCGCCGTGCGCGTCCGGCCTGCTGCCGCACCCACCGCACCACCTGCGCATCCTTCGACGCCGCATGCACGCCCTTGCCGCCGGCGACGATCAGCGTATCCGGATGGCGCGCGGCCGCGCGCAGCGACTCGGCCATCACGACGAGGCCCGACGAGGTCTCGACGGGCCCCGCTTCGACGGCCACGACGCGCGGCGCATACGGCGCCGGCTGCCCGCGCTCCAGCGCGAGCTCGTTGACCGACGCGAACACCTGCAGCGGCCCCGTCACGTCGAGCAGTTGCGCACGGGCAAACGCGAGGATCAGGATCGAACGCGGGGCGGCGGCAGGCATGGCGATTGGCTGAAAACGTGGGTGATATGGCAATTTCGCCAAACACTACGCGCCTAGAATCGATCTGTCCATCCCGTGCCGAACGGCGCACGTTCCCTTCCCCTCACGGAGCCTTCGCATGACCCTGCATATCGGCCTTCTCGTCTTTCCCGGCGTCCAGCAACTCGACCTCACCGGCCCGCACGACGTGCTCGCGTCGCTGCCCGACGCGGCCGTCCATCTGGTGTGGAAGTCGCGCGACGCGGTCGCGTCGAGCAGCGGCCTCGCGCTCGCGCCGACCTGTACGTTCGACGACTGCCCGCCGCTCGACGTGATCTGCATCCCCGGCGGGATCGGCATCAACGAACTGCTGCTCGATGCCGAAACGATCGCGTTCGTGCAACGGCGCGCGGCCACCGCGCGCTACGTGACGTCGGTCTGCACGGGCTCGCTGCTGCTCGGCGTGGCCGGCCTGCTGCGCGGGCGGCGCGCGACGACGCACTGGCGGTTCCACGCGCTGCTCGAACCGCTGGGTGCGATCCCCGTGCGCGAGCGCGTCGTGCGCGACGGCAACCTGGTCACGGGCGGCGGCGTGACGGCCGGCATCGATTTCGCGCTGACGATCGCCGCCGAGCTGGTCGGCGATGAAGAAGCGCAGGCGATCCAGCTGCAGCTCGAATACGCGCCCGCGCCGCCGTTCGACGCCGGCTCGCCCGACACCGCGCCGGCCGCGGTCGTGGCGCGCGTCACCGAGCGTTCGGCGGCCGGCTTCGCGAAGCGCAAGCAGATCGTCGAGCAGGCGCTGCGCGCCACGTCGCGCTGAATGCGGATGGCGGAAAAATCACGGAAAAACGGCGCACACGCGTGCCGGAGAACACATCGATGAACATCATCCGGAGCACCGCATTCACGGCGGACCGCGCGTGGGACGCCCTCGACATCGCGAATCTGAACGGCATCACGGTGCGGCTGCACTGGACCGACCAGCCCTATCGCTGGCATGTGAACGACGGCGAGGAGGTGTTCGCGGTGCTCGATGGCCGCGTCGAGATGCGCTATCGCGACGCAGGCGTCGAGCACGCGACGGTGCTCGAAACGGGCGACCTCTTCCACGCGACGGTCGGCACCGAGCACGTCGCGCATCCGCTCGGCGTCGCACGCATCCTCGTGATCGAGACCGAAGGCAGCGTCTGACGGCAGGCGCGCGCGCATCGATGCCGCGACGACGGCCGGCTGCTCGCGCTGCTGCCCGGCTATCGGCTCGAGTCCCTCGAGATGAACGTCGCGTACCCGAGCCGCCGGCACTTTCCGCGCAAGGCCCGGCTTTTCGTCGATCACCTGATCGACCATTTCGTCAGTTGAATGAACGACGAAATCGCGCACCATTTTTCACGCCGACTCGCCGTCGCCCGCCCCTCGCACCGCCGGGACGGCCCGCCGGCAGGCACTTGACGGCCACAGGCCCGTCGCTCG
Organism: Burkholderia sp. MSMB1826; assembly: GCF_001526325.1. Classification (NCBI taxonomy): domain Bacteria; kingdom Pseudomonadati; phylum Pseudomonadota; class Betaproteobacteria; order Burkholderiales; family Burkholderiaceae; genus Burkholderia; species Burkholderia sp. MSMB1826. The sequence continues at coordinate 118,814 of NZ_LOYN01000013.1, read as the reverse complement.
CCCGGGATGGGCACGCCTGTTGCGCCGGCGCATCTCGGTAGTCGACGCCCTTGGCAGCCCGCCGCGGAGGACTACACTAATCCTTAATGGGGTGCGGCCGGATAACCGCGCCCTCAGGGAGACGCCGCCATGAATCGGCCGCTGAATCGCATCCTGCCGCGCGTGACCGGTCCGGCATCGGTCTGGACATGGGTCAAGTGGTCTTTGCTCGCCGCATTGCTGATCGCGGTGGCGATCGTCGCGCGGCTCGTGCAGACCGAGATCGAAACGTCCCGGCTGCAGGCGCACTACCTGTCCGAGCTGGCCCGCGACGTCGGCTACACGGTCGAAGCGGGGCCGAGCGATCACATCCGCTTCCCCGCCGACGGCCCGTACGACCGGCGCTTCGGCTACGCGATGATTCCCGCGTTCCAGCAACGGCTGCTCGCACGCGGCTTCGTCGTCAGCGAACAGGCGCGCGATTCGCAGCGGATGCTGTCGCTCGGCCAGCGCGGGCTGTTTCTCCCTTACGAAGAGAAAGACCAGACGGGCTTGATGCTGTTCGATTCGACCGGCTCGCCGCTGTTCGCGACCGTGTTTCCGCAGCGCGTCTATGCCGACTTCGACACGGTGCCGCGCGTGATCGTCGATTCGCTGCTGTTCATCGAGGATCGCTACCTCCTCGATGCGAACGAACCGAACCGCAACCCGGCGATCGACTGGGGGCGCTTCGGCCGCGCGCTCGCCGACCAGGCGCTGCACGTCGTCAACCGTCACCAGGCGCGCCCGGGCGGCAGCACGCTCGCGACGCAGATCGAGAAGTTCCGCCATTCGCCCGAGGGCCGCACCGCGACGCCGCCCGAGAAGCTGCGGCAGATCGCCTCCGCGTCGGTACGCGCCTACCTGAACGGCCCGCAGACGATGCTCGCGCGCCGCACGATCGTCGTGCGCTACCTGAACTCGGTGCCGCTCGCCGCGCGGCCGCACGTGGGCGAAATCACCGGCATCGGCGACGGTCTGGCCGCGTGGTACGGGCGCGACTTCACCGACGTGAACCGCGTGCTGTCCGCGCCGACGACCGGCGACAACGTCGACCAGCAGGGCAAGACGTTCCGCGAGGTGTTGTCGCTGCTGATCGCGCAGCGCGCGCCGTCGTACTTCCTCAACCGCGGCTATCCGGCGCTGCAGAAGCTGACCGACAGCTACCTGCGGCTGCTGTCGAACGGCGGCGTGATCTCGCCCGCGCTGCGCGACGCCGCGCTCGCCGCGCAGATCGACCGCAGCGCGCCGCCGGCCGCCGCGCGCGTGCAGTCGTTCGTGTCGCGCAAGGCCGTGACGTCCGCGCGCGCGTCGTTGCTGTCGGCGCTCGGCATCGGCGACCTGTACCAGCTCGACCAGCTCGACCTGCAGGCCACCAGCACCCTCGACAACGGCGTGCAGCAGGCGGTCGCCCAGCGGCTCGCGCAGGCGTCGACGCGCGAAGGCGCGCAGGCCGCCGGCCTGTACGGTTTCGAGATGCTCGCGCCGAAGGACGACCCGTCGCATCTCACGTACAGCTTCACGCTGTACGAACACCGCAACGGCGCGAACCTGCTGCGCGTGCAGACCGACAGCGTGAACCAGCCGTTCGACGTGAATCGCGGCGGCCGCATCAACCTCGGCTCGACCGCGAAGCTGCGCACGCTGATCACGTACCTGCAGATCGTGGCCGACCTGCATGCGCGCTATGCGAACCTGTCGAACGCGGAGCTGGCGCGCGTGAAGCCCGATCCGATCGACGGGCTGTCGCGCTGGGCGCTCGACTACCTGTCGCATACGCACGACCGCTCGCTGCAGGCGATGCTCGATGCGGCCGTCGAACGCAGGTATTCGGCGAGCCCGGACGTGTTCTACACGGGCGGCGGCGCGCAGGTGTTCTCCAACTTCGAGAAGTCGGACAACGGCCGCATCATGACGCTGCACGCGGCGTTCGAGCACTCGGTGAACCTCGTGTTCGTGCGGCTGATGCGCGACATCGTCCACTACGAGACGCTGCAGGCGGCCGGCCCGTCGTCGTCGTGGCTCGGCGATCCCGCGCAGCGCCAGCATTACCTGCAGCAATTCGTCGACGGCGAAAGCCAGGTATACGTGAAGCGCTACTACACGCGCTATGCGGGCAAGGCGCCCGACGACGCGCTCGCGCTGATGCTGCGCGACGTACGCAAGTCGCCGCCGAAGATCGCGACGGTGCTGCGCAGCGTCGCGCCGAACGAATCGCTCGCGTGGTTCGATGCGCAGATGCGCGCGCAACTGAAAGGCACGCCGGCCGCGACGCTGTCCGACGACGATCTCGCGGCGCTCTATGCGAAGTACGCGATCGACCGCTTCAACCTCAACGACCGCGGCTATATCGCGAGCGTCCATCCGCTCGCGCTGTGGACGCTCAACTACCTGCGCGCGCACCCGGGCGCAGCGCTCGCCGACGTTCAGCGCGACAGCCGCGATGCGCGTTTCTACACGTATTCGTGGCTGTACAAGACCCGCTACCACGCGACGCAGGACCGGCGCATCCGCCGCATGGTCGAGCTGCGCGCGTATGCGGAAATCACGAAGTCGTGGCGCGCGCTCGGCTACCCGTTCGCGGAAGTGACGCCGTCCTATGCGGCCGCGATCGGCGCATCGGGCGACCAGCCCGACGCGCTCGCGAAATTGATCGGCCTGATCGCGAACGGCGGCCGGAAGGCGCCGACCGAGACGATCACGCGGCTCGATTTCGCGAAAGGCACGCCGTACGAAACCCGCTTCGTCCGCGCGGCCGCGCAGCCGCAGCCGATGCTGGCGCCGGAGATCGTCAACGTCGCGCACACGCTGCTGCGCGACGTCGTGCTCCACGGCACCGCACGCCGCCTCGCGGGCGGGCTCACGCTGCCGGACGGCAAGACGCTCGACGTGTACGGCAAGACGGGGACGGGCGATCAGCGCTTCAACGTCTATGCGCGCGGCGCGCGGCTGATCGAGTCGCGCAAGGTCAACCGCAGCGGCACCTTCGTGTTCGCGATCGGCGACCGGTTCTTCGGCGTGCTGACGGCGACCGCGCACGAGCCGTATGCGGCGCGCTACGACTTCACGAGCGCGATGGCCGTGCAGTTGCTGAAGTCGATGGCGCCCGCGCTCGCGCCGCTGATCGAACGCCCGGCCGACGCCGGCACGCGCACCGCCGGACCCGCACCGCAGGCGGAAACACCCGCGCCGAACGCGGCCGCCGTGCAACCGTCCTGATCCGATGGCGGCGCATCAGCGCCCGCGCCGGCGCGCCGCTGAGCGCGAGCGGCCGTCGTAGTGCGTGACGGGCAGCGCGTCGAGGTCGACGCCCTCGAGGCAGCGCACGTTGATCGCGGCCATCGCGGTGCCGTCCGGGTGGACGCCTTCGCCGAACGCATGAATCCCGCAGCGCTTGCAGAAGCGATGCCGGATCACGTGCTGGTTGAACATGTAGGTCGCCAGATTCTCGTCGGGCGTCAGCAGCTTCATGCGGTCGCGCGGCACGAACCACATCAGCGCACCCTTGCGCCGGCAGATCGAGCAGTTGCACGCCATCACGCCCTGCAGGTCGCCTTGCGCGTCGAACGTCACGTCGCCGCAGTGACAGCTTCCGCGATAAAGCATGGTCGTCTCCTGGTGCGGCCCGTGCGCGTCGCCGGCGCCCGGGCGGGACGCCGTTGGCCGGGCCGATCCAAACGCGTACAGTAGCGCTCGCATGCGCCGCACGCAATGTCCGGGCGGCGCCCATCCCTCACCGACCCAGGAGACCGTCATGCTCGAACTGCGCCCCGGCTGCGAATGCTGCGACAAGGACTTGCCGCCCGATTCGGCGGAAGCGCGCATCTGTACATTCGAGTGCACGTTTTGCGCGACCTGCGCGGACGACGTGCTGAAGGGCCGCTGCCCGAACTGCGGCGGCGACCTGGTCGCGCGCCCGCGGCGACCGGCGAGCCTGCTCGCGAAGTACCCGGCGTCGACGGAACGCATCCACAAGCCGGGCGGCTGCGCGAACGCCTGACGGCGCGACACCGGCCGCCCCGCTCCCGTCACGACGCTTCGATGCGCGCGCGCGTCACCGCGAGCAGCGTCGCCATCGCGCGGCGCGCGCCGTCCTCGTCGCGCACGCGGATCGCGTCGCTGACGGCCGTATGCTCGGCAAGCGACGCGTTGTACACGTCCGCCCGACGCGCGTTCAGTTGCAGTTGCGCCTCGAGCGTGCGATCGATCAGCGCGCCGAGCGGCACCAGCAGCTCGTTGCCGCCGGCCTCCAGCACGCTCAGGTGAAAGCGCAGGTCGGCGCGCACCCATTCGTCGACGTTGCGCGCGGCGGCCATCGCGCGCGCCGCGCCCTCGATCGCGTCGAACGCGTCCGGCGTATGCGTGCGCGCGGCCAGCGCGGCCGCGTACGGCTCGATCATCTCGCGCATCTCCTGCAGCTTCAGCGCGAACGCGAGCGGCGGCGCGACGCGCGCATACCAGTCGAGCAGATCGGCATCGAGCAGGTTCCACGCACGGCGCGGCCGCACGCGCGTGCCGACTTTCGGCCGCGATTCGACCAACCCCTTCGACGTCAGCGTGCGCAACGCCTCGCGCATCACCGTGCGGCTCACGCCGTACATCTCCATCAGGTCGGGTTCCCTCGGCAGCAGCGATTCGGGCGGATAGTCGCCGCGCAGGATCGCGGTCGCGAGCCGGAAGGCCGTCTGTCCATGCAGGTCGCGTTGAATGATCGTTCTCCGTCGGGCGGGGTGCCCACTATCTGCACATTAATGCTATTAATACTATTTTTTATTCGACTACGCTAGGATAACCGCGAAAGCACGGATCGCGCGCCGCGTTCGCACGGCCGCACCGGTCAATCATGGAGACCCGCGTCATGAAAATCACCCGCCTCGAAACTTTCGTCGTCCCGCCCCGCTGGCTGTTCCTCAAGATCGAAACCGACGAGGGCATCGTCGGCTGGGGCGAGCCGGTCGTCGAAGGTCGCGCGCACACGGTCGAGGCCGCCGTGCACGAACTGGCCGACTACCTCGTCGGCCGCGACCCGCGCTTGATCGAGGATCACTGGCAGGTGATGTACCGCGCGGGCTTCTACCGCGGCGGCCCGATCATGATGAGCGCGATCGCCGGCGTCGACCAGGCGCTGTGGGACATCAAGGGCAAGCATCACGGCGTGCCGGTGCACGCGCTGCTGGGCGGCCAGGTGCGCGACCGCATCAAGGTGTATTCGTGGATCGGCGGCGACCGGCCGAGCGACGTCGCGAACAATGCGCGCGCGGTCGTCGAGCGCGGCTTCAAGGCCGTGAAGATGAACGGTTCCGAAGAGCTGCAGATCGTCGACACCTACGACAAGGTCGAGCAGGTGATCGCGAACGTCGCGGCGGTGCGCGACGCGGTCGGCCCGCACGTGGGAATCGGCGTCGACTTCCACGGCCGCGTGCACAAGCCGATGGCGAAGGTGCTCGCGAAGGAGCTCGACCCGTACAAGCTGATGTTCATCGAGGAGCCGGTGCTGTCGGAGAACGCCGAGGCGCTGCGCGACATCGTCAACCAGACCGACACGCCGATCGCGCTCGGCGAACGGCTGTACTCGCGCTGGGACTTCAAGCACATCCTCGCGGGCGGCTACGTCGACATCATCCAGCCGGACGCATCGCACGCGGGCGGCATCACCGAATGCCGCAAGATCGCGACGCTCGCGGAAAGCTACGACGTCGCGCTCGCGCTGCACTGCCCGCTCGGGCCCATCGCGCTCGCCGCGTGCCTGCAGCTCGACGCGGTCAGCTACAACGCGTTCATCCAGGAGCAGAGCCTCGGGATCCACTACAACCAGGGCAACGACCTGCTGGACTACCTGCGCAACCCGGAAGTGTTCCGCTACGAAGACGGCTTCGTCGCGATCCCGCAGGGCCCGGGGCTCGGCATCGACGTGAACGAGGAGAAGGTGCGCGAGATGGCGAAGACCGGCCATCGCTGGCGCAACCCGGTGTGGCGCCACGCGGACGGCAGCGTCGCCGAGTGGTGAGTGCGATGCGCATCGCGCGCGGCTGCGGCCGGCGCGGTACGCATCGACTTGAGTACGGCCGCCCGATGAACTGACAGGCGGCCGTTTTTACATGCGCGGCGAGCATGCCATGCATGGTGCACGCCCTTCGCGTCCCTGCATCGCGCTCTTGCATTGCGCCGCGTAGAAGCTGCCGTCAGCCGAGCGCCGCGAACCCCGGCACGCTGAACGACAGCACGGCCGCCGCGACGAATACGCCGATCATCGTCATCCCTTCGAGATGCAGGATGTTGCGGAACGTGTGCGCGTCTTCGGTCGATGCGGTGCGGCGCAGGCGCGGCAGCGCCGAGAAGCGGTTGAGCCCGCCGAGCACGAGCGCGAGCGCGACGAGCAGCAGCTTCAGCAGCAACACGCGCCCCCACGTGCTGCCGTCGAGCGGCGCGAGCGAGCCGCCGAGCCCGCGGATCGCGTTGAGCACGCCGGTGCCGAGCACGAAGACGACCGCGACGATCGACGTACGCGACAGCTGCTGGCCGATGCGGATCAGCGCGCCGCGCGCGACCGACGATCCCAGCGCCGGCAGCACCGCGAGCCCGCCCGCGAGCACGAGGCCGCCCCATACGGCGGTGGCCAGCAGGTGCAGCGTCTGCACGCCAACCGCCGCGGACAGCACGCCGCTATCGGCCGCATGGCCGAGCGACGCCTTGCCGGCCGCGACCACGATCACCGCGAGCCACAGCACCGCATGCGCGAGCGGTCCGTCCGGCTTCGCGAGCGCGACGATCGCGAGCACCACCGCGCCGGCGAACGCGACGCTCCACGCGAAGCCCGTATGCGTCTGCATCAGCATGACGGGCATCGCGGCGAACGCGCCGCCGAGCCCCGCGCCGCTCATCGCCGCGGCCTCGTAGACGAGCCAGCCGAGATCGGCGAGCACCAGCGCCAGCGCCGCCGCGACCAGCGAATGTTGCGCACGCAGCCATGCGGGGTGCGACGGCGCGACGACCGGCCGCGCGCCGTCCTTGCCGAGCCACGCCTTGAGCAGCGCCGAGCCGACCGCCATCGCGAACGCCGCGTCCATCAGCGCCGCGAGCGCGACCTGACCGATCCACAAGCTGTCGAACTTCATCGCGCATGCCCTCCCGCAAGCGGCAGGCCGGCAGTGCGGCGGCAACGGGACGGACGGCGTGAGGCAGGCAACGGCACGGTAAGAAACGTCATCGATGAATCCGGAAACGGGAGAAATGACTGGACCTGCGGCGGAGGCGGCGCCGCGCGACCCGCGAGTGTACGGTCTTCGAGGGTGAAAGCGCACGCCGGTTCACTCGCGCGCGGCGCAATGCGCGTCAAATTGTCGCAAGTCGCAAACAGACAGGAACCGATGTCCTTTCGTCAAATAGCCGTCATTACCCATCGATGATAGAATGCCGCGTCGCAGCAGCCCGGCTGTCCTGCCGTCCATGCGCCGAGCCGATCGTAGCCCGGACAAGGTCCCCGACGAATAATCATGGAGTCTCGTGTGTCTTCAAGACGCCTCTTCCGTCCGCTGCTCGCCGTTCTGATGATCGGCGGCGCGGGCCTTACGAGCGCTGCCCAAGCGCAGACCAAGCCCACGGAGCAAGCGCACGCCCAGCAGGCGCCGCTCAAGGCACCCGATACCATGGCCGAGCGCGTGCGCGGCTGTACCGCATGCCACGGCGTTCACGGCCAGGGCACGGACAACGACTATTTCCCGCGGCTTGCCGGCAAGCCGGCCGAGTACCTGTACAACCAGCTCGTCAACTTCCGTGACGGCCGGCGCAAGTACCCGCCGATGAATTACCTGCTGACGTACCTGAACGACGACTACCTGCGCGAAATCGCCGAGCACTTCTCGGCCGAGCGTCCGCCGTACCCGACGCCGGCGAAGCCGACGCTGCCGGCCGCGACGCTCGCGCGCGGCAAGCAGCTCGTCACGCAGGGCGACCCGTCCCGCAAGCTGCCGGCCTGCGTGGCCTGCCACGGCGCAGGGCTGACCGGCATGCAGCCGGCGATCCCGGGCCTCGTCGGCCTGCACGCCGATTACCTGAGCGCGCAGCTCGGCGCATGGCGCTCGGGCAACCGCCACGCGAAGGCGCCCGATTGCATGCACGACATCGCCGCGAAGCTTTCCGACGAAGACGTGACGGCCGTGACCGCATGGCTCGCCGCGCAACCGGCGCCCGCCAACCCCGTGCCGGCTCCGGCGCGTTCGATGAAGACTCCGCTCGCCTGCGGCAGCGAACCGCAATAAGGCAAGGGAGACAGACACAATGAAACGCAAGTCCCTGTTTGCACTCTCGGCCGTCGCGATCATCGCGGCCGCCGCCCTCGTGCCGGTTCTGTGGCCGGGCAACGACACGCTGCACGGCGCCGCCGCCGTCGCGGCCACGCCGGCCGACCAGGCCGCGCTGATCAAGAAGGGCGAATACCTCGCGCGCGTCGGCGACTGTATCGCGTGCCACACCGTGCGCGGCGGCAAGCCGTTCGCGGGCGGCCTGCCGATGGCGACGCCGTTCGGCACGATGTACACGCCGAACATCACGCCGGACGACAAGGACGGCATCGGCAAGTGGACGTCGGACGACTTCTACCGCGCGATGCACACCGGCCGTTCGAAGGACGGCAGCCTGCTCTATCCGGGCTTCCCGTTCGCGAGCTACACGAAGGTCACGCGCGCCGATTCGGACGCGATCTACGCGTACCTGCGCTCGGTGGCGCCGGTGTCGGTGCCGAGCCGTCCGCACGAACTGAAGTTCCCGTTCAACAACCGCAACCTGCTGATCGGCTGGCGCACGCTGTTCTTCAAGGAAGGCGAGTACAAGCCGGATCCGACGAAGTCGGTCGAATGGAATCGCGGCGCGTATCTCGTCGAAGGCCTCGGCCACTGCTCGATGTGCCATACGTCGATCAACATGATGGGCGGCCCGGTGAACTCGTCGGCATTCGCCGGCGGCCTGATCCCGCTGCAGAACTGGTATGCGCCGTCGCTGACGAACGACAAGGAACTCGGCCTCGGCGACTGGCACGTGCAGGAGCTGTCCGACCTGCTGCAAGCCGGCGTGTCGCAGAAGGGCGCGGTGTTCGGCCCGATGGCGGACGTGGTCCACAACAGCCTGCAGTACATGACCGACGAAGATACGCGCGCGATGTCGACGTACCTGAAGTCGATCCCGCAGAAGGCCGAAGCGCCGAAGAACATGCAGTACGAGCCGTCGAAGCAGTTCGGCAACGCGCTGTTCGACCAGGGCAAGAAGATCTACGCGGACAACTGCGCGACCTGCCACGCCGAAAACGGCGCCGGCAAGCCGCCGGCCTATCCGCCGCTCGCGGGCAACCACTCGATCATGATGGAATCGGCCGTCAACCCGATCCGCATGGTGCTGAATGGCGGCTACCCGCCGAGCACGTTCAAGAATCCGCGTCCGTATGGGATGCCGCCGTTCGCACAGTCGCTGTCGAACCAGGAAGTCGCGGCGGTCGTCACGTATATCCGGATGTCTTGGGGTAACAACGGTACGCCGATCTCGCCGCAACAGGTGAGCGATCTGCGTTCCGCGCCGCTCGACTAAGAAGCGGCTCACACACACGGGGCGCGGCTGCGGGAAACCGCGGCCGCGCCCTTTTGCTTTTTGGCTGTTTTGCGATGCAGGTTTGCCGCGCGGGCCGCGCGACGCATCGCCGATCATAAAACTCAAGAGTGGTATCTATGTCTTTCGAATCTCTCGGCTTGGCCGAACCGCTGGTCAAGGCGGTCAACGAGCTCGGCTACACGTCGCCGACCCCGATCCAGCAGCAGGCGATCCCGGCCGTCCTCGGCGGCGGCGACCTGCTCGCCGGCGCACAGACCGGCACCGGCAAGACCGCCGGCTTCACGCTGCCGATCCTGCAACGCCTGCACACGTTCTATGCCGAGCACCGCGGCGCGAAGCGCGCGGTGCGCGCACTGATCCTCACGCCGACGCGCGAACTCGCCGCCCAGGTCGAGGAAAGCGTGCGCGCGTACAGCAAGTACCTGAAGCTGCGCTCGACCGTAATGTTCGGCGGCGTCAGCATCAATCCGCAGATCGATGCGCTCAAGCGCGGTGTCGACATCGTCGTCGCGACGCCGGGGCGCCTGCTCGACCACATGCAGCAGAAGACCATCGACCTGTCGGATCTCGACATCCTCGTGCTCGACGAAGCCGACCGGATGCTCGACATGGGCTTCATCCACGACATCAAGCGCGTGCTCGCGAAGCTGCCGCCACAGCGCCAGAACCTGCTGTTCTCGGCCACCTTCTCCGACGAGATCAAGGCGCTTGCCGACAGCCTGCTCGACTCGCCCGCGCTGATCGAGGTCGCCCGCCGCAACACGACCGCCGAGAGCGTCGCGCAGAAGATTCACCCGGTCGACCGCGACCGCAAGCGCGAGCTGCTCACGCACCTGATCCGCGAACACAACTGGTTCCAGGTGCTCGTGTTCACGCGCACCAAGCACGGTGCGAACCGGCTGGCGGAGCAACTGACGAAGGACGGCATCAGCGCGATGGCGATCCACGGCAACAAGAGCCAGTCGGCCCGGACGCGCGCGCTGGCCGAGTTCAAGAACAGCACGCTGCAGGTGCTCGTCGCGACCGATATCGCCGCGCGCGGGATCGACATCGACCAGTTGCCGCACGTCGTCAACTTCGACCTGCCGAACGTGCCCGAGGATTACGTGCACCGGATCGGCCGCACGGGCCGCGCGGGCGCGACCGGCGAAGCCGTGTCGCTCGTGTGCGTCGACGAGAAGCTGCTGCTGCGCGACATCGAGCGGCTGATCAAGCGCGAGATCCCGCAGGAAGTGATCGCGGGCTTCGAACCCGATCCGAACGCGAAGCCGGAGCCGATCCAGCAGCGCCGCGGGCAGCAGCCGCGCGGCGGCAACGGTGGCGGCGGAGGCAATCGCCAGCCGCGCGCAGGCGGCTCAGGCCAGCCGGCCGCGAAACGCGACGGCAACGCGCAACCGAAGGCGGCACCGCAGAAGGCCGCGAAGCCGCGCACGCAAGGCGGCGCCGGTGGTAACGGCGGCGGACGTCCGGCGGGCGGCGGCAACGGCGCCCGGCCGGCGAGCGGCAACGCCGCGCACGCGAACCGCAACCGTTCGTCGCGCAGCGGCCAGCGCGGTCACTGAAGCCGCGCGGCCGCGCGCCGCAGGTGCTCGATCTGGCGCTGCCAGCGTGCGAGCACCGCGACGCGCTCCCCTTCCAGCGTGAACGTGACACCCGTCGCGAGACGCGCATAGCCGACCCGCTGCGCATCGCCGTGCGCGATCGTCGCAGCGAATCCGGCCAGTCCGCCGAAGTCTCCTTCGAGCGGCGCCATCTCCAGTTGCGCCTGAAAGAACGCACCGTCCGCGACGAGCGTCAACGCGGCCGTGCGCCGTTGCGCGATCGCGCGCGCCGCTCGCGACTGCGGCCAGAGCGCGATCAGCAGCGTGCGCGCATCGTGCGCATAGATCTCGCCGACGCCGAGCAGCGTCGTGCGCAACTGGCCGTCGTCGGTCGCGACGATCAGCGACGCGGCGATATCGGCATGACGTTCGAGTGCGGTGCCGTCGAACAACGACACGACGGCGGACGGCCACGCGTCGAACGTCCATTGTTCGAGCGCGTGGCGATGGGTATCGGTCATGATGGCGTGGCCCCGGTGCGGGTCGGATGAGGATGCGCCAGCCTGCGCGCGACGGGCCGCGCCGCGGCGATCAGCGCAGGAAAACGTGCCGCGTGATCTTCGTGAGCGGATAGTGGACGCCCGGCTGGATCTTCGCGGGCAGATCGAGCGGCTTGAGCAGCATCTTCACGCACATGTCGGCCGACAGGTTGCGCCGCACGAGCCTGCTGATGCGCGCGGCGCGCTCGCGGTTGTATTGGCTGTCGCCGACGCGGTCCGGATAGCGGATCGCGAAGACGTGGCGCAGCGCGATCTCGGAATCCTCGTTCTTGATTTCCATCACGCGGCGCGCGAGGGCCCCGAGCACCGCGAGCCGGCCGTTGCCTTCGACCTGGTTGTACTTCTTGAAGAATTTGAAGAAGTGCTTGTAGTGGCGCACTTCGTCCGTGCGGATGTTGTCGGTGATTTCCTTCAGCACCGGCTCGTCCGAGCATTCGTTGATCGCGCGATAGAGCGTGGCCGTGCCCGTCTCGACGACGCAGCGTGCGACCATTTCGAGTGCGCGGGTTTTTTCGAACGCCTCGACCGAGCAGGTCTTCGAATACTCGGCAAAGAAATTCGCGAAGGCGGTATCCCAGTCGAACTCGGGCCACACGTGCGCGATGTACGCTTTCAGCGCGCGGCCGTGCTGCAATTCTTCGTGCTCCCATGCATTGTTGAGCCATGCGGAGACTTCCGGATCGTCATTGAAGAATTCGCTCAGATTGCTCGTATAGAGATCCGAGCCGCTTTCGATGAACGACGATGCGCACAGCAGCAACAACAGATCCTCGTTCGCGGCGGCACGCTGACGATCGATCCGGTTCAGGTCGATGTCCTCGATACGCCACGGCATCACATGCGTCGTTTTGGTGTCCATGGTGGTGCGCTCCCAGTCGTCGCGCGGAGGCCGGCCCATGCCCGGGGCACAGGCGCCAGCCGATCCGCAGGCGGCGTTTTACATGCGTTTATAGTGAGTCGGTCCGGCCGAACCATCCTGGCATCTTAGCCGGACTTTGACGTTCGTGCTCCAAAGCACTGACCATACCCGACAGGCGCAGTTCCACGGCGTCCGTTGCCGTTCGTTAGACGAGGCCTTCGAACCGCTTGCGCGCGTGCGACGGTATCCGTCGCACCAAACGAAACGGGCGGCCGTCGGGCCGCCCGCGATGCATGGAAATTGCCGGTAACGCTGGAAGCGATCCGTCAGAAACCGGCCGCGAGCCCGTCGCGCCGGCTGTCGCTCGCGGCCACGTAGCCGCGCTCCGGATCGTCGGGATCGAGGCGCCAGACGAACTGCCCCGAACCGAAATCCATGTAAGGATCGTCAATCGACTTGATCGTGTGGCCGCGGGCGGCCAGCGCGTCGACCGTCGCGCGGTTCATCGTCGCCTCGACGTCGAGCGTGAAGTCGCGGTTGACCTTCCAGCGCGGCGCGCAACATGCGGCCTGCGGCTGCTGGCCATAGCCGAGCATCCGCACGACGGTCTGCAGGTGGCCCTGCGGCTGCATGTCGCCGCCCATCACGCCGAAGCTCATCACGGCCTCGGTGCGGCCGTTGGCTTCCTCGGTGACGAACGCCGGGATGATCGTGTGGAACGGCCGCTTGCCGCCCGCGACGACGTTCGGCGAAGCCGGGTCCATCGAGAAGCCGTGCCCGCGGTTCTGCAGCGCAATGCCCGTGCCGGGCACGACGAGCCCCGAACCGAAGCCCATGTAGTTCGACTGGATGAAGCTCACCATCATGCCGCGTTCGTCGGCCGCCGACAGGTAGATCGTGCCGCCCGAATGCGGGCGGCCGGCGGCGAAGTGCGTCGCGCGTGCAGGATCGATCAGCTTCGCGCGTTCCGCGAGATAGGCGTCGTCGAGCATCTGTTCGGGCGTGACGTCCATCGCGCGCGGATCGGCGACGTAGCGATAGACGTCCGCGAACGCGAGCTTCATCGCCTCGATCTGCAGATGCTGCGAATCGACCGAGTCGACCGGCCATTCGGTCGCGCCCGCGTGCTCGGCGATGCCGAGCGCGATCAGCGCGGCGATGCCCTGCCCGTTCGGCGGGATCTCGTGAATCGTGTGGCGGCCGAAGCGCTTGCCGATCGGCTCGACCCATTCCGGCCGGTACGCACGCAAGTCGGCTTCGGTCAGCGCCCCGCCGCCTTCGCGCGCGAACGCGGCGATACGCTCGGCGAGCGCGCCTTCGTAGAACGCACGCGCACCGTCCTTCGCGAGCGTGCGCAGCGTCTGCGCATGACCGGGCAGGCACATGCGTTCGCCGACGAGCGGCGCGCGGCCGCGCGGCATGAAGGTGTCCGCGAAGCCGGGCAGGCCCTGCAGTTCCGGAACGGCCGCCGCCCACTTGTGCGCGACGATCGGCGACACCGAATAGCCGCGCTCCGCGATCTCGATCGCCGGCTCGAGCAGGTCCGCGAACGGCAGCGAACCGAACTTCGCGTGCAGCGCTTCCCAGCCCGCGATCACGCCCGGCACGGTGACCGTGTCCCAGCCGCGCGTCGGCTGGTTCGCGATGCCGCGCGCGTTGGCGCCGTGGCGCTTGCGGAAGTAGTCGACGTTCCACGCGGCCGGCGCGACGCCCGATGCATTCAGCCCGGACAGCCGCTCGCCGTCCCACACGAGCGCGAATGCGTCGCCGCCGAGCCCGCACGACACGGGCTCGACGACCGTGATCGCGGCGGCCGCGGCCAGCGCCGCGTCCACCGCGTTGCCGCCCTTCCACAGCATCCGCAACCCGGCCTGCGCGGCAAGCGGGTGCGACGTCGACACGACGTTGCGCGCGAACACCGGGATGCGGGTCGACGGATACGGGTTGTGCCAGTTGAAATCAGTCATCGATACCACCTCGTCGAAAGCCGGTTGAACGCGCCCGCGCGAGCGGGCAATCCGCCATTGCAGCGCGATCGGCGCAATCGCACAAATTCATTTGTCACATGAATCCATGCAATTTCTACATGAATCATGTGCGACGACGGCCGGCTGGCCGGCCGAACGCCGTTGCCGCCCTTACAATACCCGCTCCGTCTCACGACCCGACCATCGAGCCATGACCCGAGATCCCCGCCTCACCCTCAACGCGCGCCAGCAGGAACTGCTCGAATGGGTGCAGCGCGACGGCTTCGTGACCGTCGACGATCTCGCCGCGCACTTCGCGGTGACGCCGCAGACGATCCGCCGCGACGTGAACTGGCTCGCCGACCTGAACCTGCTGCGCCGCTACCACGGCGGCGCGAGCCTGCCGACCAGCTCGGAGAACGTGTCGTATACGGCGCGCCAGCGGATGTTCCACGACGAGAAGCGGCGCATCGCGGCGCTCGCGGCGTCGCACATCCCCGACCAGGCGTCGCTGTTCATCAACCTCGGCACGACGACCGAGGAAGTCGCGCGCGCGCTGAACCGCCATCACGGGCTGCACGTGATCACGAACAACCTGAACGTCGCGTCGATGATGAGCGGCTACCCCGACTGCGAGGTGCTGATCACGGGTGGCATCGTGCGGCCGTGGGACAAGGGTATCGTCGGCGAGCTCGCGATCGACTTCATCCGCCAGTTCAAGGTCGACTACGCGATCATCGGCACGTCGGCGATCGAGGCCGACGGCACGCTGCGCGATTTCGACACGCGCGAGGTGCGCGTCGCCGAGGCGATCATGCAGCACGCACGCACGGTCTACCTCGTGACCGACCATTCGAAGGTCGGCCGCCCGGCGCTGGTGCGCCAGGGCCATCTGAGCCAGGTGCACGCGCTTTTCACCGACAAGCCGCTGCCGCCCGACATGGCCGACACGGTGGCCGCCGCCGGCACCCAGGTGTACGTCGCGGAATGACGCTCGCGATGCTGCAGCGCACCTGAAACTTCAAGTGAAATCAAGAAGTTGACGCCGCGCGCGGACCGCTCGCGGCGGGCCCTTCTGTCAAACGGAAAATTAACGGGGCACGATTTGTCGTTGCCTGCGCACTCGACTAGACTCCAGTTCCCCGGCCCGTTCGCCGATCCGCCTGTGCCAGGGCGGTGCGAATCGCAGGCCGGCGAATGCAGCTTTTCCCCCCAAGCCATACCCTCGCGGGGTATCGCGCGGCGGCGTGTGCGCCGGCCGCGCGGGCAGTCCGATTGCCATGGAGAGAACGATGCTGAGTCCGCATGAATTCGCCACGCTCTTGCTTGTGAAGGACGCGCCTGATCAGCGCGACATGGATCGGGATGAACTGGACATCCTGCTCGAACAACAGCTCGTCCGCCTGGAAGGCCTCGGCTCGGGACGCAAATACTGCGTGACCGAGACCGGCGACGCCGCGCTGCGATCCATCAAGTACCGCTATTCGTAAGCCCCGCCGCTTTGACCCGAACGCGCGGCCGGACTCCGGCCGCGCGTTCGTTCCGGCCTCCCGCCTGCCCGCCGTTCGCCGCCGCCGGCATCAGCCGCCGCGCAGCGTCGGATCGACCGCCGCCCGCCAGCTGATGGCCTGCGCGCGCGCCCCGTTGAAATAGGCGATCCAGCCGGCGCGCGCCGCCGCGTCGGGCGCCACATAGTGAGTCGAAAGTTCGTTTACGAACGCACAATAGTTCGCCTCGGTCAGCCCGCGATACCGTTTCGCGACGTACGCGTCGTACAGCGCCGAGTAGACCGGCTGCGCGTCCGCGCCCCAGTCGCGCGCCGCGCCGCCGCACGACGTCTGCAGGTCGACGAACGACGGCGCCCGCCAGTTGCCGGCGAGCGGCGGCATACCCGCGCTGCACCCCGCCAGAAGGACGGCGCCCACGCCGGCCCACATCCCAATACGCATGATTCACCTCGCGAAACGGTCGATCCCGCCAGTATCGTCCGGGATCGGCGGACGCGCTACTGGCCCCGCTTTTTCGAACTTTACTTTTTCGATTTCGTTCGTTAAATTTCGAATTCGAACATTTCATGTTCGCCCCATTTCAACAGACGATAAGGACAGCAGGTGACCCAACCGAATCGCTACGATCTGCTCGTCGTCGGCGGCGGCATCAACGGCGCGGGGATCGCGCGCGATGCGGCCGGCCGCGGCCTGTCGGTCATGCTCTGCGAGCAGGACGACCTCGCGTCGCACACGTCGTCGTCCAGCACGAAGCTGATTCACGGCGGCCTGCGTTACCTCGAGTACAACGAGTTCGGGCTGGTGCGCAAGGCGCTGCAGGAACGCGAAACGCTGCTGCGCGCGGCGCCGCACATCATGTGGCCGCTGCGCTTCGTGATGCCGCACATGCCGAACCTGCGCCCGGCCTGGCTGATCCGCATCGGCCTGTTCCTCTACGATCACCTCGCGAAACGCGAACTGCTGCCCGGCTCGCGCGGCATCGACATGCGCCGCCATGCGGCCGGCGCGCCGCTGATCGACTCGATCAAGCGCGGCTTCGTGTATTCCGACGGCTGGGTCGACGACGCCCGCCTCGTCGTGCTGAACGCGATGGATGCAAAGGAGCGCGGCGCCGAGATCCTGACGCGCACGAAGCTCGTTTCCGCCGAGCGCCGCGGCGACGCATGGGAAGCGCGGCTGCAGCAGGCCGACGGGTCGATCCGCGTCGTGCATGCCCGCGCGATCGCGAACGCGGCCGGCCCGTGGGTCGGCGAAGTGCTGCACGGCGCGCTCGGCCGCGGCGCGCATCACAGCGTGCGGCTCGTGAAGGGCAGCCACATCATCACGCGCCGCCTGTTCGATCACGACCACGCGTACATCTTCCAGAACCCGGACAAGCGGATCATCTTCGCGATTCCGTACGAGCACGATTTCACGCTGATCGGCACGACCGACGTCGAATACACGAACGATCCCGCGAAGGTCGCGATCGATCGCGACGAAACGCAGTACCTGTGCGATTCGATCAACCGCTACTTCAAGCGCAAGATCTCGCCGGCCGACGTGCACTGGACCTATTCGGGCGTGCGCCCGCTGCTGGAAGACGAGAACGCGGCGAACGCATCGGCCGTCACGCGCGACTATCGCCTCGAGCTCGACGACGGCGCGGGCGCCCCGCTGCTGTCGGTGTTCGGCGGCAAGATCACGACGTTCCGCAAGCTCGCGGAAGAAGCCGGCGACATGCTGTGCCGCGCGCTCGGCCGCGACGCGAAGACCTGGACTGCCGGCGTCGCGCTGCCCGGCGGCGACATCGCGAACGCGAAGTTCGACGAGTTCGCCGGCGCGTTCGCGAAACGCCATCCGTGGCTGCCCGCCGCACTCGCGCGCCGCTATGCGCGTGCGTACGGCACCCGCGCGGAGCGCGTGATCGACGGCGCGAAGTCGCTGGCCGATCTGGGCGCCGAAATCGCGCCGGGCATCCACGACGCGGAACTGCGCTACCTGCGCGACGCCGAATGGGCGACCTGCGCGCAGGACGTGCTGTGGCGACGCTCGAAGCTCGGGCTGCACGTCGCGCCCGGCACGCTCGATGCGGTGACCGCCGCGGTCGACGCATGGTTCGCCGCCGCGCATGCGCCGCACGCCTGATTCGAATGCTGTTGCAGTTGCCTGACCGACGTTGACTCACCGACGCGCCGCCCACATGCGGCGCGCATCACAACTAAGCCAATCCACGGATGGAGATGAGAGACATGCAGGACCAGTACATCCTCGCGCTTGACCAGGGCACCACGAGTTCCCGCGCGATGCTGTTCGATCGCCAGGGCAATATCGTATCGATCGCCCAGAAGGAATTCGAACAGATCTACCCGCAACCCGGCTGGGTCGAGCACGACCCGCAGGAAATCTGGTCGACGCAAGCCGGCGTCGCCGCGGAAGCCGTCACGCGCACGGGCCTGAACGGCACGTCGATCGCCGCGATCGGCATCACGAACCAGCGCGAAACGACGATCGTCTGGGATCGCGAGACGGGCCAGCCCGTCTACAACGCGATCGTCTGGCAGGATCGCCGCACGGCCGACTTCTGCGATTCGCTGAAGCAGCAGGGCCTCGAAGCGAAGGTGCGCGCGAAGACCGGCCTGCCGATCGACGCGTACTTCTCCGCGACGAAGATCCGCTGGATTCTCGACAACGTGCCGGGCGCGCGCGACAAGGCGCGCCAGGGCAAGCTCGCGTTCGGCACCGTCGACAGCTGGCTCGTGTGGAACTTCACGAAGCACGAGCTGCACGTGACCGACGTGACCAACGCGTCGCGCACGATGCTGTTCAACATCCATACGCGCGAGTGGGACGGCGAGCTGCTCGAACTGCTCGACATCCCGCGCAGCATGCTGCCGGAAGTGAAGGCGTCGTCGGAGATCTACGGCCACACGAAGACCACCGTGTTCGCGTCGAAGATCCCGCTCGCCGGGATCGCCGGCGACCAGCACGCCGCGCTGTTCGGCCAGATGTGCACGACCTCGGGCATGGTGAAGAACACCTACGGCACCGGCTGCTTCCTGATGATGAACACCGGCGACAAGCCGATCGAGTCGAAGAACAACCTCGTCACGACGATCGCGTGGCAGATCGGCGACGACGTGCAGTACGCGCTCGAAGGCAGCATCTTCATCGCGGGCGCGGTCGTGCAGTGGCTGCGCGACGGCGTGGGCCTCATCAAGACGGCCGCGGAAATCGAGGCGCTCGCAGCCAGCGTGCCGCATACCGACGGCGTCTACCTCGTGCCCGCCTTCGCCGGCCTCGGCGCGCCGCACTGGAACGCACGGGCGCGCGGCTCGGTGTTCGGCGTCACGCGCGGCACGAGCGCCGCGCATCTCGCCCGCGCGGCGCTCGATGCAATCGCGTACCAGTCGCTCGACGTGCTGGCCGCGATGGAAGCCGACTCGGGCATCAGCATCGGCGAGCTGCGCGTCGACGGCGGCGCGAGCGCAAACAACCTGCTGATGCAGTTCCAGGCCGACCTGCTCGGCGTCGACGCGGTGCGTCCGCAGATCACCGAGACGACCGCGCTCGGCGCGGCCTACCTCGCGGGCCTCGCGATCGGCTACTGGAAGAACCTCGACGAAGTGCGCGACCAGTGGCAGCTCGATCGCCGCTTCGCGCCGTCGATGCCGAAGGAGCAGGTCGAGCAGCGCATGGCCGGCTGGCAGCGTGCGGTGCGCGCCGCGAAGGCATGGGCCGACGACACGCAGTAACCGCAACACCGTCGAACGAAATACAACAACACCGGCGGACCGCGCAGCGCGCGAGTCCGCCGCACTCTACGAGAGACAACATGTCACCTTATATTGCGGAATTCATCGGCACGGCGATCCTCGTGCTGCTCGGCAACGGCGCGGTCGCGAACGTGCTGCTTGCGAAGACCAAGGGCAAAGGCGCGGACCTGATCGTGATCGTGATGGGCTGGGCGATGGCGGTATTCGTCGCCGTCTACGTGACCGCGTCGTTCAGCGGCGCGCACCTGAACCCGATCGTCACGATCAGCCTCGCGCTCGCGGGCAAGTTCGCGTGGTCGAAAGTCGGCGGCTACGTGCTCGCGCAGATGCTCGGCGGGATGGCAGGCGCGTTGCTCGTGTGGCTCGCGTATCGCCAGCACTTCGCGAAGGAAGCGGATGCGGACCTGAAGCTCGCAGTGTTCTGCACGGCGCCGGCGATCCGCAGCGTCACGCACAACGTGCTGACCGAAGCGATCTGCACGTTCGTGCTGATCCTCGGCGTGCTGTACCTCGCGTCGCCGCAGGTCGGCCTCGGCGCACTCGACGCGCTGCCCGTCGGCCTGCTGGTGCTCGGCATCGGCATCTCGCTCGGCGGCCCGACCGGCTATGCGATGAGCCCCGCGCGCGACCTGTCGCCGCGCATCATGCATGCGCTGCTCCCGATTCCCGGCAAGCGCGACAGCGACTGGCGCTATGCGTGGGTGCCGGTCGTCGGCCCGCTGCTCGGCGGCGCCGCGGCAGCCGGCCTGTATCTGCACCTGCACGCGACGATCTGATCGCGGTTTCGCCCGAGCTGGCGCGCGGCAGCGGTTGCCGCGCGCTGCCGCGCTCTCCGCTTCTTCCCCCGCTTCATTCTCACGTCGTCGTCGGCGGCTGTCGCCGCTCGTCGGTCGTCGTCGGATGCCTGTCGTCGGCCATCGCCGTCTTCGTCGCTGTCGACCCGCCTGAGGCCGCGCTCGGGCCGGCACCGCAGCGCGTCACCGCCGATCGCTCGCGGCCGATACCAGCGACTTCAGCTTCACCGCCGCATCCGCGACTGCGCCCGGCGTCACGTCGATCCCGCGCTCGACCAGCATGCGCGCGACGCGCATTTCCTTCGCGAATCCCGCTGCACGGCCGAAGCCGCTCGCCGCGACGAGCCGCTCGCTCGCGTCGAAGTGGAAATGAATCTCGACGTCCTCGCCGAGCATGCGCGCGACCGTGCGCTCGCCGAGTGCCGGTTCGCCGGCCACCTGCAGCTGCGCGTCGTATTGATCGGACCAGAACCACGGCGTGTCGCGATACGGTTCGTCGGCACCCAGCATGTTGAGTGCGGCGACGCGTGCCTGCGTTTCGGCGCCGTGCCAGGTTTCCTGACGCACGAGCCGCCCGGACGACCCGCTCGGGAACACCGCGACATCGCCGGCCGCATAGATGCCGGGCGCCGACGTCTCGAGCCGCGCATTCACGACGATCCCGCGATCGACAGCGAGGCCCGCCGCACGCGCCAGCTCGTCCGCGGGTTCGATCCCGATGCCGGCGACCACGGTATCGGCGATCAGCGTGTCGCCGTCGTCGAGCACGACGGCCAGTGCGCCGTCCGGCCTGCGGGCAATCGCGACGGGCCGGCGGTTCAGGCCGATCGCGACGCCCCGCTGCACATGCAGCGCATGCACGCGTGCCGCGATCGGCTCGGGCACCGCGCGGCCGAGCAGACGCGGCGCCGCATCGAGCACGGTCACGCGGCAGCCGCGCTGCCGCGCCGACGCCGCGACTTCGAGACCGATGAAGCCGCCGCCGATCAGCACGATCCGCGCGTCGGGCACGAGCCGCGCGCCGAGCGCGGCCGCATCGTCGAGCGTGCGCAACGCGACTACGCCGTCGAGCGCCGCGCCCGGCACGCCCAGACGGCGCGCGCGGCCGCCCGTGGCGAGCAGCAGCGCGTCGTAGCCGAACACGTGCCCGCCCGACAAGCGCACTTCGCGTGCGCGCGGATCGATGCGCTCGACGGTCGCGACGATCCGCTCGATACGATCGGCCGCCCATGCGTCGGCATCGCGCAACCGACATTGCGCCGCGCTGCGCTCGCCGGTCAACACGCCCTTCGACAACGGCGGCCGCTCGTACGGCCAATGCGGCTCCGCGCCGATCAGCACGATGCGCCCGCGCCAGCCGGACGCGCGCAGCACCTGCGCCGCGCGGCCGCCCGCATGGCCCGCGCCGACGATCGCCATCACCCGGTCGCCCGTCATCGCGTCATACCTCGATCAGGATGCGGCCGTCTTCGATCTTCGCGCGGTAGGTGCGCAGCTTCTCGCACGCAGGCGCCGACAGCGGCCGGCCGTCGCGCACGTCGAAGCGGCCGTTGTGCTTCGGGCATTCGATCACGTGATCGATCACGAGCCCGTCCGCGAGATGCACGTGCTCGTGCGTGCACAGGCCGTCGCTCGCATAAACCTCGCCGTCGATCCGGTAGATCGCGTACGTGCGGCCGGCATGATCGAAGCGCGCGACGTCTTCGTCGTCGATGTCGTCGAGCGCGCCGGTGTCGATCCATTGCGTCATGGTGTGTCTCCTTCGTCGGGATAGTCGATCACTGCTAGGCGCGCGCGGCACCGGGCACCGGCCGCACGACGTAGTCGGACGGGTCGCGCGTCTGCCGGACCAGCGCCGGCACGATCTCCGCATACGCGGCCAGCGTGCTGCGGTACGGCGGCGGCATGTCGGCCTTCACGGCTTCGTGCAGCTTCGGCAGCGCATGGAACGGCACCATCGGGAACATGTGGTGCTCGACGTGATAGTTCATGTTCCAGTACAGGAAGCGGAACACCGGATTCATCATCACGGTCCGGCAGTTGCGCCGGTGATCGAGCACGTTCTCCGGCATGCCCGCGTGCTGCGTGAGGCCGAAATACAGATACAGCCATGCGCCGTAGAGGCTCGGCAGCCCGATGTAGAGCAGCGGCAGGATCGTGCGCCAGTACACCGCGGCGCCCGTCACGAGCACGTAGATCGCGAGATGAATGCGCGACTCGCGCACGACCTTCGGCCATTCCGATTCGGGCACGTAGGTGCGCTCCTCGTCGTCGAGCCGGCCGGTGACCGACACCGCGAGCATCTTGCGCAGCTCGCCGGCCACGTGCTTCAGCGCGACGACGTTCAGCGCGAGCGCGAGCCAGTCGGTCGGCTTCGGCGCGGCGATTTCCGGATCGCGCCCGACGACCAGCGTGTCGGTGTGATGGCGCGCATGACTCCAGCGCCATGCGGTCGCGCGGCGGAACACCTGGAACGACGCGACCTGGTACAGCACGTCGTTCATCCAGCGCGTGCGGAACGCGGTGCCGTGCCCGCATTCGTGCCAACGCGAATCGGCGGGGCTGCAGTAAAGCGTGCCGTACACGAAGAACGCCGGGATCGCCCACGCCGAATGCGCACGCCACGCCAGCCACGCGAGCGCGCCGCTGATCGCGATCGCCGCGTACCAGATCAGCGTGTCGCGAATCGCACGCGCATCGCCGCGCTGCACCAGCTGCTTCATCAACGGCCGCGGCACCGCGCAGCGGTACCACGCGGCGTTCACGAGCCCGGCCGCGTGCGCGCGCTCGCCGGCGCCGCCGATCATTCGGTATTCCTGACGGCGCGCTGCCGTGCGCGCGCGTGCCGGGTCGTCGGTATGGGCCACTTCTGTCTCCTCGGGTTCTCGTGCGCGGCAAGCGCTTCGCAACAAGACCGAAATTAGGCGAGCGGCCGCCCCGCCTCAATCGAAACGTTGACGAAATTTCGCCATCGCTTTAGCGTTCCCGACAACGCCACGCGATCGATGGCGCCCCCCACGATGGAGACGACCATGGCAGGTGAATCCGGGCCGCGCTGGCGCAAGCGCACCGCGCGCTTCGACGAGATCGCGGCGCTCGCCGGCGTCAGCACGACGACCGTCGACCGCGTGCTGAACGAACGCGGCAGCGTCTCCGCGCAGGCGCGCGAACGCGTGGTGGCGGCCGCTCGGCAGCTCGGCGTGCCGCGGCAACTGCCCGACACGCGGCACGGGCTGATCCACGTCGACGTGCTGCTGCCGGATACCGACGCGCCGTTCTTCCGACGATTGCAGCAGGCGCTGCAGCGCTCGCTGCAGATGCTCGACCGACGCGTGGTCGTGCACCGGACGATCCTGCCCGCCGCCGACGACGAGCGCGCCGCCGCGCTGATCGAACGGCCCGCGTACCGGCGCGCGGCGCTGATCGTCACCGCGCACGACACGGCCCGCATGCGCGACGCGCTCGCCGGCGCGATCGCGCGCGGCGAGACCGTCGTCACGATGGTCACCGACATCGGCGGCATCGACCGCGCGCACTTTGCCGGCATCGACAACTATCGCGCCGGACGCACGGCCGGCTACTACATCGGCCGACTCGCGGCGCGCCCCGGCCGCGTGCTGCTGCTCGGCGGCCGGATGGGCTACCGCGCGCACGCCGACCGGATGGCCGGCTGCCGCGACCAGCTCGCCGACGCGTTCGCCGCCGTGCGCTGCGACGACGCGCCGGTCGAGACGCTCGACCAGGACGACCGTTGCTACCGCGCGGTGTCGAAGGCGCTGCAGGCGCACGACGACGTGGTCGCGATCTACAACAGCGGCGCCGGGTCGGCCGGGATCGAAGCGGCGCTGCGCAAGGCCGGTGCGATCGGGCGCGTCGTGTGGATCGGCCACGAGATGATCGACCTGCACCGCACGTTCATCGAAGCCGGCGCGATGGATCTCGCGATCGATCAGGATCCCGACGGGCAGGCGCTTTCCGCGCTGCAGCACGTGCTGCATGCGTGCGGCATCGTCGAACAGCCGCCACCGGACGACCCGGTCGAATTCCGCGTGTTCTGTCCGGCGAACGTGAGAACGAGCGCGTACCTGCACGCGTGAATCGCGCCGCACGGCGTGCCGCAACCTCGCGACGAAAAAATCGATCGCCGCATTGGCGATATTTCGTCAACGTTTGTCATGCGGCTCGCGCCGCGCATCCGTACAGTGATCAGCCATCAACAGACGACGACGGACAGGAGACGATGGCTGAACCGATCCTCATCGGCGTGAACCTCGACGGCGTGCTCGAGCACGACGGGCTGCCGCCGCCCACGCCCGCCGAGCGCTTCCGGATGGTCGCCGCCGCCGGCGTGTTCGATTACGTCGAAAAGAACCCGGTGCGCGGCGAGGACCTGTCGCCGTATTTCGCGCTGGTCGACCGCCACGCGCTGCCGATTCGCGTGATCGGCGGCATCTGGCGCGCGGGCCGCGACGAAGCGCATGTCGCCGAGATCGTCGCGGCAGGCGCCCGCTTCGGCAGCACGGTGCTCAACTGCCAGTTGTTCGCGCACCACGCGGACGGCCATCCGCTGTCGGATCGCGAAGTCGCCGATTTCTACCTGCGCGCCTACGCATGGGGCGAGCCGGTCGGCTGCCTGCCGAGCCTCGAAGTGCACGTCGACATGTGGAGCGAGCATTTCGCGCGCGTGGCGCGCGTCGCACGGCACGTCGAGCAAGCCGGCGCACCGTTCCGGATCACGCTCGATCATTCGCACCTGCTGTTCAAGATCGGCAATCGCGCCGAACTCGACGCGGCGGGCCTGCGCGAGTCGGCCGACGGCGGCCGCGCGATGCTCGACCCGGCATCGCCCGCCGCGATCTACGCCGACTGGATCGCGCGCGGCTGGGTCGGGCACGCGCATGCGCGCAGCGTGACGCCGAACAACCCCGACAACCGCTGGATGCGCCGCGCGGACGGTAGGCCCGGCCGCGGCATCCAGTATCCGTTCGTCGCACCCGCGCCGGGCGCCTATCACGGCGAATGGCGTGCAGAGGAGCTCGATCCGTGGAAGACCGCGCTGCATCAGTTGCTGCAAGCGCAAGCGCAGGCTCCCGCTGGCGCCCAGCCGGCACGACTCGAACAGATCAGTTGCGAATTCATTCCGTTTCCCGACTACGGAGGCGGTGCACGCTATTCGATCTTCGACAACAACGTCGCGTGCGCGCAATGGCTGCGCGACGCCTGGCAAGCGCTTGCCGCGCATGCCGACACCCGATCCGGACCCTGCCCCACTCGAGCCCCAAGGACAGAACGATGACGCAAGCCTTCCACTTTTCGCTGAACCGGATGAGCGCGCCGCGCTTGCCGCTCGACCGCTACGTCGCGCTGTGCCGCCGCCTCGGCGTCGATGCCATCGAGATCCGCAACGATCTCGATGGCGTCGAGCTCGCCGACGGCACGCCGGCGGCCGCCGTACGCGCAACGGCCGAAGCTGGCGGCGTGACGATTCTGACGATCAACGCGCTGCAGCGCTTCGAGCAATGGAACGCCGAGCGCGCGGACGAGGCGACCGCGCTGGCCGACTACGCCGCACAATGCGGCGCGCGTGCGCTGGTACTGTGCCCGACCAACAGCCGCGGCGACACGCGCGGCGCGGACGCGCGCCATGCGGATCTCGTGACGGCGCTGCAGGGGTTGAAGCCGATCCTTGCGGCCCGCGGCCTGCTCGGCTTCATCGAGCCGCTCGGTTTCGAGGAATGCGCGCTGCGCCGCAAGTCGGACGCGGTGAAGGGCATCTACGCGGCGGCGGGCGAATCGGTGTTCCGGCTCGTGCACGACACGTTCCATCATCACCTCGCCGGCGAAGACATTTTCTTCCCGAACCTGACGGGCCTCGTGCACCTCTCGGGCGTCGAGGAAACCGACCTGCCGGTCGACCGCATGCGCGACGGCCACCGCGTGCTGGTCGGCGGCGCCGACCGGCTCGGCAACATCCGGCAACTGCGCGCGCTGCTCGCGCGCGGCTACCGCGGCGCGTTGTCGTTCGAGCCGTTCGCGAGCGAGATCGCCGAAGCCGGCGACATCGAGGACCGGCTGCGGGCGAGCATCGACTATGTGCGCGACGCGCTGGCGGATCGCTGAGCGGACGGTCGTGACGGTGCGCGGCCCACGCCGGCGCGTATCGTGAAAAAGCATCATCCCAAGGAGCACGAAATGATCGAATTCGCTTTGTTCGGCGCGGGCAGAATCGGCAAGATCCACGCGGCGAACCTCGCGCGCCATCCGGGCGCGACACTGAAGTACGTGATCGACCGGCATGCGCCGTCGGCGGAAGCCCTCGCCCGCACGCATGGCGCTCGAGCCGCCGACATCGAGCGCGCGCTCGGCGATGCGTCGGTGCGGGCCGTCGTGATCGCGTCGAGCACCGACACGCACGCGGACCTGATCGTCGCGGCCGCGAACGCGGGCAAGGCGGTGTTCTGCGAGAAGCCGGTCGACCTCGCCGTCGAACGCGCGCGTGCGTGCGCGGACGTCGTGCGGCGCACCGGCGTGACCTGCATGATCGGCTTCCAGCGCCGCTTCGATCCGACCTTCGCGGCACTGAAGGCGCGCGTCGAGCGCGGCGAAATCGGCGCGCCGGAAATGCTGGTCGTCACGAGCCGCGATCCGGGCGCGCCGCCGGCCGACTACATCCGCAGTTCGGGCGGCATTTTCAAGGACATGCTGATCCACGACTTCGACGTGTTCCGCTGGCTCCTCGGCGACGAAGCGCAGATGCTGCACGCGACGGGCAGTTGCCTGACCGATCCGGCCGTGCGCGACGCCGGCGACATCGATTCGACCGCCGTGACGATCCGCACGCGGCGCGGCTTGCTGTGCCAGATCAACACGTCGCGGCGCGCGGCCTACGGCTACGACCAGCGCTTCGAGCTGCTCGGCAGCCACGGGATGCTGCAGGCCGGCAACGTGCGGCCGACCGAGGTCAGCGCATGGCTCGCGGGCGGCATCGCGACGGACGTGCCGGAGCCGTTCTTCCTCGAACGCTACCGGCACGCATACGCGGCCGAGATCGCGCATTTCGTCGACGCGCTGCGCGACGGCACACCGGTCCGGACGACGATCGACGACGGGCTCGCCGCGCTCGAACTGGCCGAAGCCGCGACGACGTCGTGGAAAACGGGGCACGCGATCGAGCTGTGACGCGGCACACGACGGCGGCGATCCGGGCAAGCGGGCCGCCGCCACGCGATCGGCGGCACGACCGGCACGGCGTGCCGCACCGGCACGGCCGCATCGGGCAAATTTGCCGCTACGTCGCGCGGCCTGCGCGCGAAAGCACGTATGATGGCGAATCGATCGGCGTCGCCGATCTCCCGCGTTTTCATCACCATGCTCGATCACCTCATCTGCGACTGCGACGGCGTGCTCGTCGACAGCGAAGTCATCGCCGACCGCGTGCTGCTCGACACGCTATCCGCCACGTTCCCGAACCTCGATTTCGAAGCCGCCGCGAAGTCGGCATTCGGCCAGCAGACGTCGCGCTTCCTCGCCGGCATCGAATCCCGCTTCGGGATCGAGATGCCCGCCAACTTCATCGAGACCGTCGAGCACAACATCGAAGTCGCGCTCGCGCAATCGCTCGCGCCGATCAGCGGCGTGCGTGACGCGCTGCTGAAGGTCGCGCTGCCGGCCGCCGTCGTGTCGAACAGCCGGCTCGTGCGCGTGCGCAGCTCGCTGAAGCGCGCATCGCTCACCGAGATCTTCGGCGAGCGCGTGTTCAGCTCCGAACAGGTCGCGCGGCCGAAGCCCTACCCCGACGTCTACCTGCATGCGGCGCACACGCTCGGCGTCGCGCCGGCGCGCTGCATCGTCGTCGAGGACAGCATTTCGGGGTTGAATGCCGCGCGGGCGGCCGGGATGAAGACGATCGCGTTCGTCGGCGCGAGCCACATCCCCGACAACTACGCGGACGCGCTGCGCGCGATGGGCATCACGCGGATCATGCGCAGGATGGACGAACTGCCGGCGCTCGTCGAAGCCGGCATGCGCGGCGAATTCGGCGACGTGCCGTGGTGACGGGCGGCGCAGCCGCGGGAATGGCGACCGCGCCGTAATGTAAAGGCGATGGGCGGAACGCGGCAGCGCATTCCGCGTGCTGTGCCGATGGCTATTGGCCGAACGGACGCAGCCAGTGCTCCGGCACCCCGTCCCATTCGGTCACGAACGGCATCGGCGTCGGACGGGCATTCTCGCGCCAGCCCCCCAGCCAGTTGGCAAGCAGGTTCAGGAGCGTGCCGGGCTTGCAAGCGGGCAGGCTCGGCATCGGCATCGGCTTCCCGTTCGACCAATCGAAACCGCCGCTCACGTGACCGCATTCGACCGCATTGATTTCACGCATCTGGTATTTCCTCCGTTGATTGACTGACCGCCCCGCCCGGATAGGGCGCCGGGCGGATCCAGGCCCGAAGCAGGCCGGACAATCGACGGCCGGCATGCTTCGGAGTCCGGTAGTCTAGGAGGTCGCCCTCATGCCGGACATCGGAGAACGTCCATTTCCGCAGGGTCGCGTGCGCGGTGCGGCGTCGTCACGCCGGCTCGCAGCAGCGTTCGCGCGCCGCCGCCAGCGCCTCGCGGAACTCGACGAGTTCCGCGATCGTCAGCATCGGCAGCCCGTGCCGTTGCGCGAAGCGCTCGACGTCGTCGCCGCGCGTCATCGTGCCGTCCGGATTCATCAGCTCGCACAGCACGCCGGCCGGTTTCAGTCCCGCGAGAATCGACAGGTCGACCGTGCCTTCGGTGTGACCGCGGCGCGCCAGCACGCCGCCCGGTTGCGCACGCAACGGAAACACGTGGCCGGGGCGCACGATGTCGTACGGCTTCGCATCGTCGGCGATCGCCGCGCGGATCGTCGTCACGCGATCGGCCGCCGACACGCCGGTATGCACGCCTTCGCGCGCCTCGATCGACACGGTGAACGCGGTGCCGTTGCGGCTTTCGTTGGTCTGCACCATCGGCGGCAGCTCGAGCGCGCGCACCGTGTCGTCGGTCAGGCACAGGCACACGATGCCGCTGCACTCGCGAATCAGCAGCGCCATCGTCTCGGGCGTGATGCGCTCGGCGGCGACGATCAGGTCGGCTTCGTTCTCGCGGTCGTGGTCGTCCTGCAGCACGACCGCGCGGCCGGCGCGCATCGCGTCGAGCGCAGCGGCGATGCGCGGCGGCACCGGTTCGGAATCCAGCAACGGGAGATCGGCAAAGGCGTCGGCAGGCGCCGACGAAACGGACATCAAGGACATGTGAAACGCTCCTCGCAAATACGATTTGGGCGAAAAACGTTTCAGGGCATTGCAAACAGACAGAACGACAACCCGCTTCGCATGCAGCGCGAAGCGGCCCTGACGGACATGACTATCTGCACATCTTCTCTCATCCGGACTGTGACCGTCGGCTCTGGCATTCGACCAGATCTGCTGACCCCGCGCGGATGCGCGGGCGCTCGCGGGCTCGCCGGCTTACGCCGGCCTACCGCCGGTGGGGAATTTCGCCCCGCCCTGAAGACGCACTGATTGCCGGACGGGAACGCCCCGTCATCGGCGGGCCAAGCATACAACAGCCGCGCGCGACGCGCAGCGAACGACCGGTAAAACCTTACTGACGACTCCGTCTAACGGCCTCGTCCGAACGGCCGGCGGACCCACCCGCGACGCCGCGACGGCGGGAAACGCAGTCGCGCCGCGCGGCGCGCGATCAGTTGGCGGCGGCGTGCGCCGCGTCCGGCACGAGCCAGCGCGGCGGCACCTCGGGGCTCACCGTCACGCGGAACGCACGCGCTTCGCTGTCGCCCGGGTTGCGCAGGCTGTACGGCTGGTCGGCATCGAACACGATCGCATCGCCGGTCGCGAGCAACTGGCGGCGGTCGTGCACGCTGACCTCGAGCGTGCCTTCGCTGACGACGAGGTTGACCGTCGTGCCGGGTGCGCGGCGCGTGCCGGGCTCCGTATGCAGCGGCGCGATCCGCAGCTCGTGGAATTCGGCCGCGGCCGGCTCGCCTTCCGGGTACAGCGCACGTGCCGAGAAGCGGCCGTTCGAGCTGACCACGCGCGACGCGCGCTCGGCCGCCAGATGCTCGAAACCGTTCACCGCATGGCGCCGCAGGAACGCGGCGACCGACACCTTCAGCGCCGCCGCGATCTTGCAGAGCACCTTGATCGACGGCACGCTGCGCGCCGATTCGATCTGCGCGAGCATCGCGCGCGACACGCCGGACAGCCGCGCGAGCGCATCGAGCGACAGTTGCCGCTCGGCGCGCAAGCGCGCCAGGTTCACGCCGACGACCTGCTCGAGCGCGTCGAGCGACGCGGACGCGCGCAGGTCGGCGGCATTGCCGGACTCGAAGGAAGACACGTCGCGCACGAGCGCCAGGGATGAAGACATAGCATGGCCTCCGGGCCGCCGCGCGGCCCTGCATAGGGGGTAAGCCGGAATCGGGTTGCGCCGGTCGTGGCGCGTATCGAGACGCTATCACCCGCCCTTGCACGGGCAAACGAAGTTATCTTCACACCGTTATCAGCATCGCGGAGGAATGCGTTTCTCGCGAACCTTTTCCTGCCGCCATGGCGTCGCCGCGCAAGGCGCCGCGGCGCCGCTCACTGCGCCGCCTGCGCCGCGCCGCGCGCCGGGCCGCGCGCATCGAGCCGCATCGCGAGCCACGTGACGACGAGCGCCGCGAACGTCACCGCGACCGCGACCCACGGCAGCGCATCGAGCGCGAAGCCGTGTTCCAGCGCGAGGCCGCCGAGCCATGCACCGCCCGCATTGCCGACGTTGAACGCGCCGATGTTCAGCGTCGACGCGAGATGCGGCGCGCTCGCGGCCTTCTCGACCACGCGCGCCTGCAGCGGCGGCACCGTCGCGAACGCGGCGATCCCCCAGACGAATACGGTGACGGCGGCCGCGACCGGCAGGTGGCTCGTCTTCGCGAACACGGCCATCACGGCCATCAGCGCGACGAGGATCGCGATCAGCGACGGCATCAGCGCGCGGTCGGCGAGCTTGCCGCCGATCGTATTGCCGATCGTCAGCCCCGCGCCGAACAGCACGAGGATCAGCGCGACCGCGCGCGGCGAATAGCCCGACACGGTCTCGAGAATCGGCGCGATGTAGGTGAACACGACGAACACGCCGCCGAAGCCGAGCACGGTCATCAGCAGCGCGAGCCATACCTGCGGCTCCTTCAGCACGCGCACTTCGTGGCCGAGGCCGACCGGCCCGCTGTCGTGGCGGTTCGGCACGAGCGCGGCCACGCCGCCGAGCGCGAGCACGCCGAGCGCGGCGACGATCCAGAACGACGCGCGCCAGCCGAGCAACTGGCCGACGAACGTGCCGAACGGCACGCCGAGCACGTTCGACAGCGTGAGCCCGGTGAACATCAGCGCGATCGCGCTCGCGCGCTTGTCGGCCGGCACGAGCGACGCGGCGACCACCGCGCCGATGCCGAAGAACGAGCCGTGCGCGAACGACGTGACGACGCGCGCGACCATCAGCATCGCGTAGCCGGACGCGGTCGCGCACAGCACGTTGCCGACGATGAAGATCGCCATCAGCACCTGCAGCGCGGCCTTGCGCGGCATGCGGCTCGTCAGCACCGCGAGCAGCGGCGCGCCGACCGCGACGCCGAGCGCGTAGCCGGTGACGAGCAGGCCGGCAGACGGCAGCGACACGGCCAGGTCGTGCGCGACGTCGGGCAGGAGGCCCATGATGATGAATTCGGTGGTGCCGATGGCGAAGGCGCTGATCGCGAGCGCCAGTAACGGAAGGGGCATGACGTTCTCCGGAAGGCGGCGGCCGCGGCGCCGGTTCGGTGCCGCACCGCACAAGAAAGCGGGATGTGCGCGCATTGTCCCGAAGACGCCTATATTTGATAATTGGCGTGGCATTTGAACCATTTTCAAATATCTCTGGAAAATCGCATGGACCGACTGGGCGACATCCGGCTGTTCGTCGAGGCGGCGGAACTGGGCAGCCTGTCCGCCGCCGGGCGCAAGCTGAACCTCACGCCGGCTGCCGCGAGCGCGCGGCTCGCGAAGCTGGAGGCGAAGATCGCGACGCGGCTGTTCGAACGCTCGACGCGGCAATTGCGGCTCACCGACGAAGGCAAGCTGTACCTGAACTGCTGCCGCCAGGCGCTGCAGGCGCTCGACGACGCGGACGCGATGCTGCAGGAAGGCCGCAACGTCGTGAGCGGCAAGGTGCGGCTGTCGTCGACGTCCGATTTCGGCCGCCACCAGCTGCTCGACTGGCTTCACGAATTCACGACGCTGCATCCGGGCGTCACGTTCTCGCTGACGGCGTCCGATTCGTCGTCGAACCTGTGGCAGGACGAGATCGACCTCGCGATCCGCTTCGCCGCCCCGCCCGACGGCGCGCTGATCGCCCGCCGGCTCGCGACCAACCGGCGCGTGCTGTGCGCGGCGCCGTCGTTCGTCGAACGTCATGGCGTGCCGGCCGATCCGCACGATCTGGCCCGCTTTCCGTGCAACGTGATCACGATCGCGTCCGGTCCGATGAACACCTGGCACTTCACGCGCGGCGACGAAGTGCAGATCCACACGGTGCCCGTGTCGACCGCGTTCGAGACCAACGACGGCGGCCTCACGCGCGAATGGACGCTGCGCGGCCACGGCATTGCGCTGAAGTCGCTGTGGGACATCGCCGACGACGTCCGCGCGGGCCGGCTGCGCGTGCTGCTGCCCGACTGGCGGCACCAGGATGCGCCGCTGCACGCGATCTATCACAGCAAGCGCTACATGGCGCCGCGCGTGCGCGTGCTGCTCGATTTTCTCGCCGAACGCTTCGCGCGCGAGGAAGCGGCGCTCGACGACTTGCTGAACGCGTGCCGCTGACGGCCGTCCCGTCGCTATGTAGGGGTCGGAACCCCCGAGCCGGCGTCGCGCGCCCGCAACCGGGCGGCCGTCCGTCGCGGCGTGAAAAGCTATAATGGAAGGCTTTCCCGACGGCCTTTCCTGCTCGCAGCGCGCGGTTCGCGTGCCGCGCACGGCCGTCCCGACTCACTCTTGACGACGCCCCCAGGTCAACCACTGCGAACGGCGAATCCCCATGACTAAGAAAGTTTACGTAAAGACCTTCGGCTGCCAGATGAACGAGTACGACTCGGACAAGATGGTGGACGTGCTCAACGCGGCCGAAGGCCTCGAAAAGACCGACACGCCGGAAGACGCGGACATCATCCTGTTCAACACGTGCTCGGTGCGCGAGAAGGCGCAGGAGAAGGTGTTCTCCGATCTCGGCCGCGTGCGCGAGCTGAAGGAAGCGAAGCCGGGCCTGCTGATCGGCGTCGGCGGCTGCGTCGCGAGCCAGGAAGGCGCGTCGATCGTGTCGCGCGCGCCGTACGTCGACCTCGTGTTCGGCCCGCAAACCCTGCACCGCCTGCCGCAGATGATCGACGCGCGCCGCGCGAGCGGCCGCGCGCAGGTCGACATCACGTTCCCCGAAATCGAGAAGTTCGACCACCTGCCGCCCGCGCGCGTCGAGGGGCCGAGCGCGTTCGTGTCGATCATGGAAGGCTGCTCGAAGTACTGCAGCTACTGCGTGGTGCCGTACACGCGCGGCGATGAAGTGTCGCGCCCGCTCGACGACGTGCTGACCGAAATCGCCGGCCTCGCCGACCAGGGCGTGCGCGAAGTCACGCTGCTCGGCCAGAACGTGAACGCTTATCGTGGAAAATTCGGCGGCGCGCTGACGGCCGGCTCGTCGGACATCGCCGATTTCGCGACGCTGATCGAATACGTCGCCGACATCCCCGGCATCGAGCGGATCCGCTACACGACGTCGCACCCGAAGGAATTCACGCAGCGCCTGATCGACACCTACGCGAAGGTGCCGAAGCTCGTGAGCCACCTGCACCTGCCGGTCCAGCACGGCTCCGACCGCATCCTGATGGCGATGAAGCGTGGCTACACGGTGCTCGAATACAAGTCGGTGATCCGCAAGCTGCGCGCGATCCGCCCCGATTTGTCGCTGTCGACCGACATGATCGTCGGCTTCCCCGGCGAGACCGAGGAAGATTTCGACAAGATGATGGCGCTCGTGCACGAGATGAGCTACGACACCAGCTTCTCGTTCATCTACAGCCCGCGCCCGGGCACGCCGGCCGCGAACCTCGCCGACGACACGCCGCGCGAGGTGAAGCTCAAACGCCTGCAACATCTGCAGGCGACGATCGAGGAGAACGTCGCGCGCATCAGCCGGTCGATGGTCGGGAAGGTCGAGCGGATCCTCGTCGAGGGCCCGTCGCGCAAGGACCCGAACGAACTCGCGGGCCGCACCGAGAACAACCGGGTCGTGAATTTCCCGGCGCCGCTCGCGTCGCACCCGCGCCTGATCGGTCAGATGATCGACGTGAAGATCAACCATGCGTACCCGCACTCGCTGCGCGGCGAGCTCGTGCTCGTCAGCGACGACGCGAGCGCGGCCACCCACTGACCGACCGACGCCCGACAGGAGCCCGACGCTACTTTGAAGACCGTCCAAGCACTGGAATTCACGGCCCCGCGCGACGACAACGCGCGCCTCGCCAACCTCTGCGGCCCGCTCGACGAAAACCTGCGGCAGATCGAACAGGCGCTCGACGTCACGCTCGCGCGGCGCGGCCACCGGATCACGATCCGCGGGCGCGGCGCCAAGCTCGCGCTCGCCGCGCTCGAAAACTTCTACAACCGCGCGCGCGATCCGCTGTCGGTCGACGACATCCAGCTCGCGCTGGTCGAAGTGCGCCACACGGCCGGCAACGGCCGCCAGGAACCGCTCGACGTGCGCTTTCGCGGCGACCCCGACCATCCGTTCGACGAACCCGTCGTGCAGATCGACGCGGACGAGCCGGACGAAGAACCGGCGCCGAAGCTCTACACGCGGCGCGCCGACCTGCGCGGCCGCACGCCCGCCCAGCGCGAATACCTGAAGCAGATCCTGTCGCACGACGTGACGTTCGGCATCGGGCCGGCCGGCACCGGCAAGACCTATCTCGCGGTCGCGTGCGCGGTCGACGCGCTCGAGCGCGACCAGGTCAAGCGGATCGTGCTGACGCGCCCGGCCGTCGAGGCCGGCGAGCGGCTCGGCTTCCTGCCGGGCGATCTCGCGCAGAAGGTCGACCCGTACCTGCGGCCGCTGTACGACGCGCTGTACGACCTGCTCGGCTTCGACAAGACGGCCAAGATGTTCGAGCGCCAGATGATCGAGATCGCACCGCTCGCGTACATGCGCGGCCGCACGCTGAACCACGCGTTCATCATCCTCGACGAGGCGCAGAACACGACGCCCGAGCAGATGAAGATGTTCCTCACGCGGATCGGCTTCGGCTCGAAGGCGGTCGTGACCGGCGACACGAGCCAGGTCGACCTGCCGCGCGGCCACAAGAGCGGCCTCGTCGAGGCGCAGCAGGTACTCGGCGGCGTGCGCGGCATCGCGCTCACGCGCTTCACGAGCGCGGACGTGGTGCGCCATCCGCTCGTCGCGCGCATCGTCGAGGCGTACGACGAATTCCACGCGCAGCACCAGGACGGCTGAGCGGCGGCGCGCTGCCCCGGCCTGCCGGCCCGGCCCGCCAGACGGCGCGCCGGGCTTTTTTTCGCCCGGGCGAATTCGGGCGCGATCGGCCGTTTGGTGTATCCTCAACGCGTCCCAATCGCCGCACGCGTCATGAAATCCTCTCGTTCCCGCAAATCCGGCCGCACCTCGTCCGCCGCGTCCGACTCCCCCCGCCTTTCGCTGTTCGACGCGAAGGGCAAGGCCCGGACCGTCAACGCACAAGGGCTGCGGATCGACTTCCCGGACGGCCGCAGTCTGATGTTCGACCTGTCGGGCAGCTCCGGCGACGCGGCGGTCGCGATCGTCGCGCAGCACAACGATCCGGCGATGCGCGCGAAGCTCGCGCTGCAGCCCGAGCACTACGACAGCGTGACGCTGCACGTCGGCGCCGAATTCGCTCCGCGCGAGGACGACCCCGAAGACGAGCCGCGCGCGCTGGAATTCGACCTGTCCGTGCAGTACGGCGACGAGATCACGAGCGAGCTGCGCAAGACGCTGCCCAAGCGCAAGCTGATCGCCGAATGGATCGAGCCGGCGCTGTTCGCGAGCGCGCAGTTCACCGTGCGCTTCGTCGGCGAAAACGAAGGCCGTACGCTGAACGCCGGCTACCGCCACAAGGACTACCCGACCAACGTGCTGACCTTCGCGTACGACCCGGCGCCCGACGGCACCGTGATCGGCGATCTCGTGCTGTGCTGCCCGGTGGTCGAGAAGGAAGCGCACGACCAGGGCAAGCCGCTCATGGCCCATTACGCGCACCTGCTGGTGCACGGCGCGCTGCACGCGCAGGGCTACGATCACGAGACGAGCGACGAGGACGCGGCCGAAATGGAAGCGCTCGAAGTCGACATCCTCGCGAAACTGGGTTTCCCGAACCCGTACCAGTAAGCGTTCCGCCCGATGCGTCACGCCGCGATGCTGCCGCCCGCCTACCCGCCGTCGATCGGCGAAGGCCGTCTGCTGACGGAAGACGAGCTCGCGGCGTCGCTCGCGCATACGATGCGCGACTGGGACGGCCGGCAGGATCTCTGGCTGTTCGGCTATGGCTCGCTGATCTGGAACCCCGGGCTGCCGACCGTCGCCGCCGTGCGCGGCAAGGTGCACGGCTATCACCGCGGGCTCTACCTGTGGTCGCGCGTGAACCGCGGCACCCCCGAACGGCCGGGCCTCGTGCTCGCGCTCGATCGCGGCGGCTCGTGCGCGGGCATCGCATTCCGGCTCTCTGGGCCGACCGCGCAGCCGCACCTCGAGACATTGTGGAAGCGCGAGATGCCGATGGGCTCGTACCGGCCCGCGTGGCTGCCGTGCTCGCTCGAGACCGGCGAACGCGTGACCGCGCTCGCGTTCGTGATGCGCCGCGACGCACCGACCTATACGGGCAAGCTGACCGACTCCGTCGTGAAGGAAGTGTTCGGCTGCGCGGCCGGCCGCTACGGCACGACGCTCGACTACGTGAGCCGCACGGTCGACGCGCTGCGCGCGAGCGGCATCCCCGACCGCGCGCTGGAAGGGTTGCTGGCGCGATGCCGATGATTCGACCCGACATCCGGGCTGCCGCGTGCATGCGACACCGCGCCGCCCACGCTTTCGCACGAGGACACTGCCGATGAAACCGTCACGCCGGTCACGTTGCAGGATCGCCGCGCTGCTCGTCGCCGCGAGCGTCGCGCTGTCCGGCTGCGGAATACTCGGTTGCGGCGGCGCCGCGACCAACGGCGCGGCCGCCGGCGGCTGCTCGGCCGGCATGCGGTTCTGAACCGCGCGCCGGCGGCGCCCGTCTGCGGCGGAATGCCGCCGTCACGGCCGTTTCCAGCGTCGGGCCGCGTCGCCCTTCCCGCCGCCGTTTTTTGGCCGCCGCGCCCCGCCGGCTCTTTCTGCGATAGGATGAGCCCGAGGACGCCGCCGCGCCCGGCGCGGCCGGCGCGACCGTCCGCGAGCGGGGCAGCGCGAGCCGCCCGTCCTGGCCGTGCGGCCGGGTGACACGGCCGCGTCGTGCCCTTGGTGTATCCTTGCCTACTCCGTGACCGCGCGCCCCGGCATGACCCGGGCGCACCACCATGAACGATTCGTATCCCAGTCGTAAGCCAACCGACAAACCGCAAGAAAAGCGCTCGCTGCTCGAGCGCCTGACCGACTTCATCTCGCCCGAGCCCGAATCCCGCGGCGAGTTGCTGGAAATCCTCCAGGACGCCCACGAACGCAACCTGATCGACGCCGATTCGCTGTCGATGATCGAAGGCGTGTTCCAGGTATCCGATCTGTGCGCGCGCGACATCATGGTGCCGCGCGCGCAAATGGACGCGATCAACATCGCCGACAAGCCCGAGGATTTCATCCCGTTCGTCCTCGAAAAGGCGCACTCGCGCTATCCCGTGTACGAGGAGAACCGCGACAACGTGATCGGCGTGCTGCTCGCGAAGGATCTGCTGCGCTTCTACGCCGAGGAAGAGTTCGACGTGCGCGGGATGCTGCGCCCGGCCGTGTTCATTCCGGAATCGAAGCGCCTGAACGTGCTGCTGCACGACTTCCGCGTGAACCGCAATCACCTGGCGATCGTCGTCGACGAATACGGCGGCGTCGCGGGCCTGATCACGATCGAGGACGTGCTCGAACAGATCGTCGGCGACATCGAGGACGAGTACGACTTCGACGAGGAAGCCGGCAACATCATCTCGGGGCCGGACGGCCGCTACCGCGTGCGCGCGCTCACCGAGATCGAGCAGTTCAACGAGGTGTTCGGCACCGATTTCTCCGACGACGAAGTCGACACGATCGGCGGGCTGATCACCCATCATTTCGGACGCGTGCCGCACCGCGGCGAGAAGCTGCAGCTCGGCAACCTCGTGTTCGAAATCCAGCGCGGCGATGCGCGCCAGGTTCATGTGCTGCTGGTGCGCCGCAACCCGCTCGCCAGCCGTCGCGCCGAAACCTCGCACGAAGACTGACCGCCCCGCGCCAGCCGCGCTTCCTTCAACCGCTCGCCCTCTTCCGCTTCACATGGACGATCCGATCCCGTCCCGCCCGGCTGGCGGCCTTCTCGCGCCGGCGCCCGGCCGCGCGCTGCCGCGCTGGCACTATCCGGCCGCGCTGCTCGCCGGTGCGGCCAATACGCTCAGCTTTGCACCCACGCCGCACGGCGGCTGGCTGCAGCTCGTCGTATTCGTCTGGTTTTTCGCGCAACTGACGCGCACGTCGAGCTGGCGCGGCGCCGCGCTCACCGGCGGCGCGTTCGGCTTCGGCAACTTCATCAGCGGCGTCTGGTGGCTCTACATCAGCATGCACGTGTACGGCGAGATGGCCGCGCCGCTCGCGGGCGGCGCACTCGTGCTGTTCTCGCTGTACCTGTCGCTGTACCCGGCGTTCTCGGCCGGGCTGTGGTCGTTCTGCGCGGGCCATGCGTGGCAGCGCCGCGAGCCCGACCCGCGGCCGTTCTCGCCGACCTGGCACGGCGCATTCGCGTTCGCGAGCGCGTGGGCGCTCGGCGAATGGCTGCGCGGCACCGTGTTCACCGGCTTTCCGTGGCTCGGCAGCGGCTACCCGCAGGTCGACGGCCCGTTCGCGGGCTTTGCGCCGGTGGTCGGCGTGTACGGGATCGCGTGGGTGCTCGCGCTGTTCGCCGCCCTGGTCGTGCAGGCGCTCGCCGCCGCGCGCCCGTCGCCGCTGCGCGTCGGCGGCGACGGCGCATCGAACGGCAACGCGCGCGTGCGCATCGCCGCGCCGGCCGGCATCGCCGTCGCGCTCGTCGCGGCCGGCCTCGCGCTGTCGCAGGTCACGTGGACCGTACCCGCGAACGCGCCGCTCACCGTGCGGCTGCTGCAAGGCAACGTGAAGCAGGACATCAAGTTCGAGCAGGAAGGCATCGACGCGGCGATCAAGATGTACCAGCAGATGATCGTCGAGAAGCCGGCCGACCTGATCGTCACGCCCGAGACCGCGATCGCGGTGATGATCCAGGAACTGCCCGAACCGTTCGCCGTCGCGATCCGCAAGTTCAGCGACACGACCGGTTCGGCGGTGCTGTTCGGCGCGGTCGGCGCGTCGGTGACCGAGGACGGCCGCTACGTCGATTACACGAACAGCCTGTACGGCGTGACGCCGAACTCGCGCGACATCTATCACTACGACAAGCATCACCTCGTGCCCTTCGGCGAATTCATTCCGTGGGGCTTCCGGTGGTTCGTCAATCTGATGAAGATGCCGCTCGGCGACTTCGCGCGCGGCGCACCCGTGCAGAAGCCGTTCCTCGTGCACAACCAGCCGGTGATGGCCGACATCTGCTACGAGGATTTGTTCGGCGAGGAAATCGCCGCGACGATCCGCGACAATCCGCAGCCGCCCGGCGTGCTCGTCAACGTGACGAATCTCGCGTGGTTCGGCGACACGATCGCGCTCGACCAGCATCTGCAGATCGCGCGGATGCGCTCGCTCGAAACGGGCCGGCCGATGCTGCGCTCGACCAATACGGGGATGACGGCCGCGATCGACGCGCACGGCCGCGTGCTCGGTCAGTTGAAGCCGTTCACGATCGGCTCGCTCGACGTGCGGATCGAAGGCACGAGCGGCTTCACGCCGTACGTGACGAGCGGCAACAACATCGTGCTCGCGGTGTCGTTCGTGCTGCTCGCGTTCGGCTTCACGTTCGGGCCGGGGCTGCGCCGGCGCAACGGCCGACGCCACGGCGACGACGAAGCGCAATGACGCAATGGGCCGCCGTCGAGCGCGGCGGCCCGTGAGCGCGAGCGGGCCGTCGGGTCAGGCCCGCCGGGCCGACTGGTCCGATTGGTCCGATCGATCCGATGGTTCCCATTGCGCGGCGACGCGCCGAAGGTCGCGGCTCACTTCCTCCATCACCGGCGCCCACGCGCCGAACGTCGGTTGCCGGTACAACGTCGCGGTCGGATACCACGGGCTGTCCCGGCGATCGAGCAGCCACGGCCAGTGCGGATTCACGTCGAGCAGCACCCAGGTCCGCGCGCCGAGCGCGCCGGCCAGGTGCGCGACCGACGTGCACACGGTGATCACGAGATCCAGCGCGCCGATGAACGCCGCCGTATCGTCGAAGCTCTTCAGTTCTGCCGTGTAGTCTTCGATCGCGAAACCCGTCGCGCGCGCGGCGGCGACATCCGCGTCCGCGCCCGGCTGCAGCGAATAGAACGCGACGCCGTCGATGTCGCGAAACGCGTCGGCATAGCGCTCGAGCCCGACGCGCCGGAACGGATTGCGCTGATGGCCCGCGCTGCCCGTCCACACGAGCCCGACCTTCGGCCGGCCGTCGCCCGCGAGCCGCGCACGCCATGCGTCGCATGCGCCCGGCTCGGCGCGCAGGTACGGCACCGACTCGGCGAGCGTCGCTGCCTCCATGCCGAGCATCAGTGGCAGGCCGATCAGCGGCACTTCGTAATCGAATGCCGGCAGCGCGTCGACGCCGCCGCCCGCGCTGAACGTGTCCGCGTGCGCGCCGAGGCTGCGCTGCATCAGCGTGCCGAGCGCCGGGAACGTATTCCACGCGAGCCGACCGCCCTCGCGATGCACGCGTTCGGCGAGCGGCGCGACGAAGCGGCAGAACTGCAGCACGTCGCCGAGCCCCTGCTCGCCCCACACCAGCAGCGTCTTGCCGGCGAGCGGCTCGCCCTGCCAGCGCGGGCCCGGCAACGCCGGCCGGCGGCCGCGCAACTCGCCCGCGCCGTCCCAGCGCGCCTCGTGGCCGCGCCAGCCCGCCGCGTGGTTGCCGCGCACCAGCTGGATGATCGCGAGGTTGAAGCGGAACGACGCATCGTCGGGCGCCAGCTCGCACGCCCGCGCCGCATGGCGCTCGGCATCGTCCCAGCGCTGCGCCTCCTTCATCGCCATCGCGACGTTGTTCATCGCGAGCGCGTTGTCGGGCGCGAGCTCGGCGAGCCGCGCGGCGCACGCGAGCGCACCGTCCAGATCGTGCGTCGCGATCCGCGCGACGACGAGGTTGGTCCACGCCTGCACGTCCTGCGGATCGTGCTTCACGGCCGCGTCGAGCAGCGCGATCTCGTCCGCGCGGTCGCCGCCCGACAGCCGCAGCGCGATCGCGAGGTTGTTGCGCAGCGACGGCAGGCCGGCATCGAGCGCGAGCGCCGCGCGGTACGGCGCGACGGCGTCCGCGTGACGGCCGGCCATCTGCAGCGCGTAGCCGTGGTTGAAGTACGCGTGCGCGCCCGGCTGCGCACGCGCCGCGCATTCGGCAAGCGCAACCGCATCGTCCATGCGCTGCCGCGCGGCGAGCGCGGCCGTGAGCTGCGCGATCGCCGCCGCATCGACCGCGTGCAGATGGGCGGCGGCGGCGAGCCACAGATCGTGCGCGGGGCGCTCGCCGCGCGCCTGCGCGTCGGCGGCGCGCTCGAGCAGCGCGAGGAACGGCGGAAGCAGCGGAATCAGGATGTCGGTCGGTTCGTCCATGCAGTGAGCGTCGGCAAGCGGTGACGCGGCACGCATGGCGCGCGCCGCAATACGCGCATCTTACCCCCCGCGCGACGCGCGGCGGCACGCCCGTCGCAAAGGTCCGCACGCGGCCGCGCGGCGCATGCGGGCCGTGGACGCGCAGGCCGCCGGAAACGGCCCGACAGTGCCCGCATCCGCCTTCCGGCCGCATCCGGTCGCCGATCCGGTAAAATTACGCGTTTCAGCACACTAACAAGCCGCGCCGCCGCGCGAGCCGACCCTCCGGGCCCGCCCGGAGCGCCGTCCGCAACGGAGCGCCAGCGCCACGAAGGCTCTTCATGCTTACGTTTCAGCAAATCATCCTGACGCTGCAGTCCTACTGGGACAAGCAGGGTTGCGCCCTGCTCCAGCCCATCGACATGGAAGTCGGCGCGGGCACGTCGCACGTCCACACGTTCCTGCGCGCGGTCGGCCCCGAGCCGTGGCGCGCCGCGTACGTGCAGCCGTCGCGCCGCCCGAAGGACGGCCGCTACGGCGAAAACCCGAACCGCCTGCAGCACTACTACCAGTACCAGGTCGTGCTCAAGCCGGCGCCCGAAAACATCCTCGACCTGTACCTCGGCTCGCTCGAAGCGCTCGGCTTCGACCTGAAGCAGAACGACGTGCGCTTCGTCGAGGACGACTGGGAGAACCCGACGCTCGGCGCGTGGGGGCTCGGCTGGGAAGTGTGGCTGAACGGGATGGAAGTCACGCAGTTCACGTATTTCCAGGAAGTCGGCGGCCTCGAATGCAAGCCGGTGCTGGGCGAGATCACGTACGGCCTCGAGCGCCTCGCGATGTACCTGCAGAAGGTCGAGAACGTGTACGACCTCGTGTGGACCGAGTGGGAGGAGCAAGGCCCGAACGGCCCCGAGCTGCGCCGCCTGTCGTACGGCGACGTGTACCACCAGAACGAGGTCGAGCAGTCGACCTACAACTTCGAGCACGCGAACGTCGACCTGCTGTTCACGTTCTTCAACAGCTACGAAGCCGAAGCGAAGAAGATGATCGACGCGCAGCTCGCGCTGCCCGCGTACGAGCTCGTGCTGAAGGCCGGCCACACGTTCAACCTGCTCGACGCGCGCGGCGCGATCTCGGTCACCGAGCGGGCGGCGTACATCGGCCGCATCCGCGCGCTGTCGCGTCTCGTCGCGCAGGCTTACTACGACTCGCGCGAGAAGCTCGGCTTCCCGATGCTCGGCAACCCGCCGGGCGTGCCGGGCCTCACCACCGACGCCCAGGACGCCGCGCAGCCGGCATGGGCGCCGCCGCTCAAGGTCGAACGCAAGATCGATCAGGACTGACGAGACGAGATTCATTCCAACCATGACGCATAATCATCCCGCCCCCCTGCTCGTCGAACTGCTGACCGAAGAGCTGCCGCCGAAGGCCCTCGCGCGCCTCGGCGACGCATTCGCCGAAGGTCTCGCGCAACGCCTCGCGGCGCGCGACCTCGTCGAAGGCGAACTCGTGTTCGAACGCTACGCCACGCCGCGCCGCCTCGCGGTCGTCGTGCAGAACGTGCGCGCCGTCGCGCCCGACCGGCAGGTCCGCGAAAAGGTCCTGCCCGTGTCGGTCGCGCTCGACGCCGAAGGCAAGCCGACGGCCCCGCTCGCGAAGAAGCTCGCGGCGCTCGGCCACCCGAACCTGTCGATCGCCGATCTCGAGCGCGCGCAGGACGGCAAGGCCGAAGCGTTCTTCATCAACTATTCGGCGGCCGGCGTCACGCTCGCCGACGGCCTGCAGGCCGCGCTCGACGAAGCGCTCGCGAAGCTGCCGATCCCGAAATTCATGACGTACCAGCGCCCGGACGGCTCGGACGTGAAGTTCGTGCGCCCGGTGCATCGCCTGACGGTGCTGCACGACGACCGCGTCGTGCCCGTCACCGCGTTCGGCGTCGACGCCGGCGACACCACGCTCGGCCACCGCTTCCTGTCCGACGGTCTCGTCGCGATCCAGCATGCGCGCGCGTACGCCGACACGCTGCGCGACAAGGGCCGCGTGATCGCGCACTTCGCCGATCGCCGCGAAACGATCCGCACGCAGCTGAACGAACATGCGAACGGCGACACGGTCGTGATGCCCGAATCGCTGCTCGACGAAGTGACGTCGCTGGTCGAATGGCCGGTGGTCTACCCGTGCCGTTTCGAGGACGAATTCCTGCAGGTGCCGCAGGAATGCCTGATCCTCACGATGCAGACGAACCAGAAGTATTTCG
Source organism: Burkholderia sp. MSMB1826 (assembly GCF_001526325.1). Lineage (NCBI taxonomy): Bacteria > Pseudomonadati > Pseudomonadota > Betaproteobacteria > Burkholderiales > Burkholderiaceae > Burkholderia > Burkholderia sp. MSMB1826. Next base: position 73,968 of record NZ_LOYN01000013.1, on the reverse strand, counting down.
CGCTGACCGACGTTAGCGGCAAGCTGCGCTCGCGCTTCCTGATCGTGTCGAACATCGAGACGAAGACGCCGGGCGAGATCATCGAAGGCAACGAGCGCGTCGTGCGCCCGCGCCTCGCCGATGCGAAGTTCTTCTTCGAGCAGGACAAGAAGAAGCCGCTCGCCGAGCGCGTGCCGCAGCTCGCGAACGTCGTCTATCACAACAAGCTCGGTTCGGCGCTCGCACGCGTCGAGCGCCTCGAGGCGCTGGCCGGCGAGATCGCCCCGGCGATCGGCGCCGACACCGCGCACGCGAAGCGCGCCGCCCGTCTCGCGAAGGCCGACCTGCTGACCGACATGGTCGGCGAGTTCCCCGAACTGCAGGGCACGATGGGCACGTACTACGCGCGCCACGACGGCGAAGCCGACGACGTCGCGCTCGCCTGCGCCGAGCACTACCAGCCGCGCTTCTCCGGCGATGCGCTGCCGACCACGCCCGTGTCGACCGCCGTCGCGCTCGCCGACAAGCTCGAGACGATCGTCGGCATCTGGGGCATCGGCCTCGCGCCGACCGGCGAGAAGGATCCGTTCGCGCTGCGCCGCCACGCGCTCGGCGTGCTGCGCCTGCTGCTCGAAAAGCAGCTGCCGCTCGATCTCGTGGCGCTGCTGCGCACGGCCCACGCACGCTTTGACGACGTGCCGGGCGTCGCCGAATCGACCGACGCGATCTTCGCGTTCTTCATGGATCGCCTGCGCGGCCTGCTGCGCGAGCGCGGCTATTCGGCCGGCGAAATCGACGCGGTGCTGAGCCTGAACCCGACGCGCATCGACGATCTCGTCGCGCGCCTCGACGCGGTGCGCGAATTCACGCGCCTCGCGGAAGCCGAAGCGCTCGCGGCCGCGAACAAGCGGATCTCGAACATCCTGAAGAAGTCGGAAGGCGTCGCGAACGGCGCGGTGCAGTCGACGCTGCTCGTCGAGGCCGCCGAGAAGGCGCTGCACGAACAGCTCGCGGCCGTCACGCCGCGCGTGCAGTCGCAGCTCGAGGCGCGTGCGTACACGGGCGCGCTGTCGGCGCTCGCCGCGCTGCGCGCGCCGGTCGACACGTTCTTCAACGACGTGATGGTCAACGCGGAAGATCCGGCACTGCGCGCGAACCGTCTCGCGCTGCTGTCCGCGCTGCACCAGCAGATGAACTGCGTCGCCGACATCTCGAAGCTCGCCGCATAAGGGCCGCACGATGCCGATCAGCCCCAACCGAAAGCTCGTCGTCCTCGACCGGGACGGCGTGATCAACGTCGATTCGGACGCGTTCATCAAGACGCCCGACGAATGGATCGCGCTGCCCGGCAGCTTCGAGGCGATTGCGCGGCTCAACCACGCGGGCTACCGCGTGGTCGTCGCGACCAACCAGTCCGGCATCGGTCGAGGGCTGTTCGACATGGCCGCGCTCAACGAGATGCACCTGAAAATGCATCGCGCGGCGGCCGCGGTCGGCGCGCGCATCGACGCGGTGTTCTTCTGCCCGCACACGGCCGAGGATCGCTGCGACTGCCGCAAGCCGAAACCCGGCATGATGCAGATGATCGCCGAGCGCTTCGAGATCGATCCCGCCAACACGCCGGTCGTCGGCGATTCGCTGCGCGACCTGCAGGCCGGCGTCGCGGTCGGCTTCCAGCCGCACCTCGTGCTGACCGGCAAGGGCAAGAAGACGCTCGCCGCCGGCAATCTGCCGGACGGCACGAAAGTCCACGACGACCTGCGCGCCTTCGCGCTCGATTTTCTTTCACACGAACACGAGTGATGCGGCTGCCGCGCGCATCCTCCCCAACGCCAGACTCACGCCGATGCGCTTCGTCCGCTCCCTGCTGCTGCTGATCTACTTCATCCTGTACACGGTGCCGTACGCCACCGCGTGCTTCATCGCGTTTCCGTTCATGCGCCCCGACGCGCGCTACTGGATGGCGGCCGGCTGGTGCAAGTCGACGCTGTGGGTCGTGCGCTGGCTGAACGGCATCCGCTACCGGATCGAAGGGATGGAGAACCTGCCCGACGGCCCGGCCGTGCTGCTGTCGAAGCACCAGTCCGCGTGGGAGACGCTCGCGTTTCCGGCGCTGATGCCCAAGCCGCTCTGCTACGTGTTCAAGCGCGAGCTGCTGTACGTGCCGTTCTTCGGCTGGGCGCTCGGGCTGCTGCACATGGTCAACATCAACCGCAAGGAAGGCAAGAACGCGTTCGCGTCGGTGATCCGCCAGGGCAAGAAGCGCCTGTCGGAAGGCGCATGGATGATCATGTTCCCCGAAGGCACGCGCACGCCGGTCGGCAAGCAGGGCAAGTACAAGACGGGCGGCGCGCGTTTCGCGATCGAAACCGGCACGCCGGTCGTGCCGATCGCGCACAATGCAGGCCATGTGTGGCCGCGCAATTCGTTTACGAAATTCCCGGGCGTCGTCACCGTGTCGATCGGCAAGCCGATTCCGGTAGAAGGCAAGACGCCCGATGCATTGAACTCGCAGGTCGAAGCATGGATCGAAGCGGAAATGCGCCGCATTGATCCCGATGCGTATCGTCCGGCGGGCAACGCCGGCACCCGCGATGCCGCACGCGCCTGAAGCCCCGGATTGCAGCCGTTGCGTACGACAAAAAGAAGCGAACTGATGAAACAGCGTCCGCGGCCACGGCCTGCCGTCGTGGCCCTCGATCATCGCCAGATGGATCTGCCGCTCTTCGACGGGCCGGCCGCCGCCCCGTCGGCGCCTGCCGCGCCGCCGGCGCCGCCCGAAGCCGCGCCCGCCGCGCCGCTCGATCCGGGCCCGGTGCGCGATCGCTCGCGCGTACGCACGTTCGCGCTCGACAGTCGCGTGCTCGAATACCGGCTGAAGCGCTCGGCGCGCCGCACGATCGGCTTCACGATCGACGGTAGCGGGCTGTCGATCACCGCGCCGCGCTGGGTCACGCTCGCCGACATCGAAGCGGCGATCGCCGAGAAACAACGCTGGATCTTCGCGAAGCTCGCGGAGTGGAAGACACGCGCCGAGCAGCGCGCGCTGCCGCAGATCGACTGGCGCGACGGTGCGCAACTGCCGTATCTCGGCAAGACGGTGACGATCGCGCTCGGCGCGGGCGCCGTCGGCTTCGATGCCGATGCGCTGCGGCTGTCGCTGCCACTGCCCGTGCAGGCCGACATGCAGCAGATCAAGGATCGCGTGCAGGGCTGGCTGCAAGGCGAAGCGAAACGCATCTTCGGCGAGCGCCTCGCGGTCTACGCGGAAAGGCTCGGCGTCACGTATTCGATGTACGCGCTGTCGTCGGCCGCGACGCGGTGGGGCAGTTGCTCGAGCGACGGCAAGATCCGCCTGAACTGGCGGCTGATCCATTTTCCGATGTCGATCATCGACTACGTCGTCGCGCACGAACTGTCGCACCTGCGCGAGATGAACCACAGCCCGGCCTTCTGGCAGACCGTCGAATCGATCTTCCCCGAGTTCCGCGAAGCCCGGCACACGCTCAAGCATCACCCGCCCGAGCTGCTGCCGTCGCTTTGACGCGCACGGCTTCGCCGCCAACGAAACAGGGCGGTGCGGGTTACCCCGCACCGCCCTGTTTCGCTGCTGCGGCAGGCATCGCATGCCGCAGCGCCGCTCATCGCGCGCTTACTTCTTCTGGATGAACTCGATCTTGTAGCCGTCCGGATCCTCGACGAACGCGATCACGGTCGTGCCGTGCTTCATCGGGCCCGCCTCGCGCGTGACCTTGCCGCCTTGCGCCTTGATCTTCTCGCAGGCCGCGTACGCATCGTCGACCGCCACCGCCAGATGGCCGAAGCCGTTGCCGAGATCGTAGGACGGCGTCTCCCAGTTGTGGGTCAGCTCGATCACGGTGCCCGTGCTCTCGTCTTCGTAGCCGACGAACGCGAGCGTGAACTTGCCTTCCGGATAATCCTCGCGACGCAGCAGCTTCATGCCGAGCAATTCGGTGTAGAACTTGATCGAGCGGTCGAGATCGCCGACTCGCAGCATCGTATGCAGCAAACGCATGTGTTGTACTCCTGTGGGGACTTTCCAGAGCCGGAAATTCTACCGGAGTCGGGTGAATTTCGCCGGGGACGCCTAGTCGGGGACGCCTAGTCGGGGACGCCTAGTCGGGGGCGCCTAGTCGGGGGCGTCCGGTCGGGGACACCTAGCCGCGAGCGCCTGGCCCGATGCACCTGGCCGGGGCGCGGCCGACGCGGTGCATCGGTTGCCCGCTCGCGAGCACGAGCGCCGCGGCGAAAAACGGTACGATCCGGCTCACCGGCCACCGCGCCGATCGGGTAACATCCTTCCACTTCGCACCAAAATCGGGCATGCATCCTGCCCCGACCGCGACCACCTACTCTTCCGTACGCCCCACTGCCGTGCGAAACCGCCGATTCGAGCGCGCCGGGCGCGCCGCCCACCCGAGCGCGCCGCTACCGTACCGCCTCCGCGAGGTGCGCCGATGACCGCGCTCGCCGCCGCCCCCGTGCGCCGCGCACTCGATACGCGCGCCGTCGGCCTGATGCTGCTGCTGTGCGCGATCTGGGGTTTCCAGCAAGTCGCGATCAAGAGCACGAACGCCGCGATCGCGCCGATGTTCCAGGCCGGGCTGCGCTCGGTGATCGCCGCGCTGCTGCTATGGGGCTGGGCGCGCACGCGCGGCACGCCGCTGTTTCGGGCGGACGGCACGTTCGGCGCGGGGCTCGCGGCCGGCGCACTGTTCGCCGGCGAATTCGTTTGCGTGTTCTTCGGATTGACGCTGACGAGCGCGTCGCACATGGCGATCTTCCTGTACACGGCGCCGTGCTTCACCGCGCTCGGCCTGCACCTGTTCGCCCCGGGCGAGCGGCTGCAGCGCACGCAATGGGCCGGCGTCGGCCTCGCATTCGCCGGCATCGCGCTCGCGTTCGCCGACGGCTTCCTGAAGCCGCGCGCGCCCGGCGCGTCCGTGCTGGCCGGGCTCGCCGGCGACGCGCTCGGGATCCTCGGCGGCGCGATGTGGGCCGCGACGACGGTCGTCGTGCGTTCGACGACGCTCGCGCGGGCGAGCGCAAGCAAAACGCTGTTCTACCAGCTCGCGGTATCGGCGGTCGTCCTGGTCGCGCTCGCCGCGCTGCTCGGGCAGATGTCGTTCGCGCAGGTCACGCCGCTCGCGATCGCGAGCCTCGCGTACCAGTCGGTGATCGTCGCGTTCGTCAGCTACCTGTCGTGGTTCTGGCTGCTGACGCGCTACAGCGCGTCCCGGCTGTCGGTCTTCACGTTCCTGTCGCCGCTGTTCGGCGTCGCGTTCGGCGTGCTGCTGCTCGGCGAAACGGTCGGCTGGCGCTTCCTGTCCGCGGCCGCGCTCGTGCTGACCGGCATCGCGCTCGTCAACGCGCCGCCGCGCCGGCGGTCGTGACGACCGGCGCAGGACGCGCGGGCAACAAAAAAGCTGCCGGTCGGGCAGCCTCTTCGATACGGCCGGCGGGGCTTGCGCCACGCGCGTCATCCGGCCTGGCGCCGCGCCGCGAGCGCCTGCGCGACGCCGACGTATTCGGCCACGCTCACGTCCTCCGCACGGCGCGCGAGATCGAAGCCGAGCGCATCGAAATCGATCGTCTCGCGATAATCGCCGAGCGTATTGCGCAGCATCTTGCGGCGCTGCGAGAACGCGGCCGTGACGATTTCGCCGAGCAGCACCGGATCGACGTCCGGCAGTTCGTGCGGCTCGTACGGGATCATCCGGACGATCGCCGAATCGACCTTCGGCGGCGGCTGGAACGATTCCGGCGGCACGTCGAGCATCTTTTCCATCACGTAGCGGTACTGCAGCATCACCGACAGCCGCGAGAACGCCTTCGTGCCCGGCTCCGCGACCATCCGCTCCACGACTTCGTTCTGCAGCATGAAATGCTGGTCGATGACCGCATCGGCGAACGTCATCAGGTGAAACAGCAGCGGGCTGGAAATGTTGTACGGCAGGTTGCCGACGATCCGCAGCGATGGCTTGTCGCCGGGCGCCGCGAGCGAACGGAAGTCGAACGCGAGCGCGTCGCCCGCGTGCAGCTCCAGCAGCGCGCCGAAGCGTTGCTGCAGGCGCCCGATCAGGTCGCGATCGAGCTCCACCGCATGCAGCGGCGACTCGGGCGTCGCGAGGCGCTCGATCAGCGGCTCGGTCAGCGCGCCGAGCCCGGGGCCGATCTCGACCATCCGCTGGCCGCGCGCGGGGCCGATCGTCGCGACGATCGAGTCGATCACGCCGTGATCGACGAGGAAGTTCTGCCCGAAGCGCTTGCGCGCGAAATGGCCTTGGTGCTGTCTGCTGTTCGACATCGACTGAGTAAAACGAAAAATACGACGAATGGGGTAAGCCGCAGCGTCAGGCTGCGCGACGATGGCACGCCATCGTGACGGCCGTATCGAGCGCGGCGATCATGCTGCCCGGATCCGCGCGGCCCGTGCCGGCCAGATCGAGCGCGGTGCCGTGATCGACCGACGTGCGGATGATCGGCAGCCCGAGCGTCACGTTGATGCCCTCGCCGAACGTCGCGTACTTCAGCACGGGCAGGCCCTGATCATGGAACATCGCGAGCACGCAGTCGGCATCGGCCAGATGGCGCGGCTGGAACAGCGTGTCGGCCGGATACGGGCCGCGCGCGTCGATGCGTTGCGCGTTCGCGCGGGCCAGCGCCGGCGAGATCACGTCGATCTCCTCGCGGCCGAGATAGCCGTTCTCGCCCGCATGCGGGTTCAGGCCCGTCACGAGGATGCGCGGCGCGGCGAGACCGAAGTCGCGCCGCAGATCGCGATCGACGATCGCGAGCGTCTCGACGAGCCCGTCGATCGTCAGCGCGGCCGATACGTCCTTCAGCGGCAGGTGCGTGGTCGCGAGCGCGACGCGCAACGGCCGGTCGCCGATGCCCGCCAGCATCATCACGACGCGCGGCGTATGCGTGCGTTCGGCCAGGTATTCGGTATGGCCGGTGAACGGCACGCCCGCGTCGTTGATCGTGCTCTTCTGCAGCGGCGCGGTGACGATCGCGTCGTACCGGCCCGCCAGCGCGCCGTCGATCGCCGCATCGAGCAGCCCGAGCACGTAACGGCCGTTCGCCGCGTCCAGCTTGCCCGCCTGCGCCGGCACCGCCAGCGCATGATGCGCGACCGACACCTGCGTGCCGCCGGCCCACGCGGCCGGGTCGGCGCCGACCGCCGCCGCCCGCGCGTCGAGCAGCGCTGCATCGCCGAGCACGGTGAAATGCGCGTCGGGCCAGCGCTGCGCGGCGTCACGCAGCGCCTGCACGGTCAGTTCCGGGCCGACCCCCGCGGGTTCGCCGGTCGTGATCGCGATCTGCAGCGCGGGCGTGGTCATTCGATGCTCGCTCAGTTCGCCGGGCCGACGCCGCCGATCTTGTACTGCACGTACGACGAATCGCGCAGCTCGCGCAGCCAGTCGGCATATGCCTGTTCCGCCTTGCGCTGGCCGATCGCCTGACGCGCGATGTCCATCTGCTGCTGCACCGACCCTTCCGCCTCGCGGCGGTTCAGCACCTGAATCAGGTGGTAGCCGTACTCGGTACGAATCGGCTGGCTGATCTGGCCGTCCTGCAGGTTGTTCATCGCGCGCTCGAATTCCGGCACGGTCTCGCCCGGGCTGATCCAGCCGAGGTCGCCGCCCTGCGATGCGGAACCGTCCTGCGAGTAGGTGCGCGCGAACTTCGCGAAATCGCCGCCGGCCTCGACCTGGTTGCGGATGTCGATCAGTTGCTGACGCGCCTGGCCTTCCGACTTGCCTTCGCCGACACGCAGCAGGATGTGGCGCACGTGCGTCTGCACGATCTTCGGCGCGGCGGCGCTCGCGCCCTGGCTCTGGCGGCGATCGACCAGGCGCACGATCTCGAAGCCGTCCGGCACGCGGATCAGCGTCGGGTTGACCTGGCCCGGGCGCAGCTTCGACGCGGCGTCGACGACGTCGGCCGGCAGCGCGCTCGGCGCCTTGAAGCCGAGATCGCCGCCCTTCTTCGCGTCGTTCGCTTCGGAGTTGTTCTTCGCGAGCCGCTCGAAATCGGCGCCCGACTTCGCCTGCTGCAGCAGCGCCTCGGCCTTCTTCTGCGCGGCTTCGATGTCGGCCTGCGGCGCGTTGGTGGGCGCCTTGATGAAGATGTGCTGGAAGCGCAGGTCCTGCTGCTGCGACGCGTTCGGCCCGCGCTGGCTCGCGATGTAGTTCGCGACTTCGGCGTCCGACACCGTGATCTTGCCGTCGACCTCGCGCTCGCGCAGCTTCGACAACATCAGTTCGGTGCGTGCGTCGTTCGTGAAGATGCTCCAGGGCACGCCCTGCGCCTCGAGACGCGCGCGGTACTGGTCGAGCGTCATCCCGTTCGCCTGCGCGAGCCGCTGCAGCGTGGCCTGCACGGTCGCGTCGTCGATGCGGATCCCGTCGTCCTTGGCCTTCTGCACCTGGATACGTTCGAGCACCATCTGGTTCAGCACTTGCGCGCGCAACTGGTCGGCCGGCGGCACCGGCGCGTTCTGCTGCTGCAGCCGGCGAGCGATCAGGCCCACGCGCTGGTCGAGTTCGCGGCCCGTGATCACGTCGTTGTTGACGACCGCGACGACTTCGTCGGCGAGCTGCGCACCTTGCGAACCGAGTGCCTGCGCCGCGGCCGGCGCGGCGGCGAGCAGCGCGGCGGACGCGGCGAGGCTGGACACGACTGCCGCGAAACGAAGGGTTTTCTTCATTGCCACTGAAACTCCATTGAAATCGTGCTGACCGGTGCAGACATGCCGGCGTTACTCGTAGTTGCTGAAGCGGGACATCGGCGGCGGCGGCGGCGGCAACGGCGTATAGCCCGGCACCCCGGCGCGGAATGCGGACACGAGGCCGTTGTCGATGGTCGACAAGCCCTTGAGCGTCAGCTGCATCATGAATCGCGTCGACGAGTTCTGCTGTCCCGACGAATTGATGCCGTTCGCGGCCCGCTGCACCCCGACCCCGAGCGCCCAGCAATCCGCGTCGTATTGTAAGCCGACCAGACCGTCGACCACGCGATCTCCGGCGAGGTCGTAGTTGAAACGGCCGATCGCATACAGGCGGCGCGTGAGCGGCCATTGCGCGGACACCAGGAACTGGTTGATCGGCTGGTTGTCGAGCGTGGTGTTCGCGCGCGTATAGCGGTAGCCGACGTTGATCACGCGGCGCTCGCCCGGGCTGTAGCCGAAACCGACGCTCGACTTCACGAGCTGGTTGTTGTTCTGGTTGTACTGGAACGCCGTTTCCGACATGAAGCCCGAGCCGAGCTTCAGCGCGGCGCCGACGATCAGGTCCGAGTGGCGCGCCAGCACGGCGCTCTGCCCGGGGTTCAGCGTGACGCGCTGATCGGCGAAGTAATACTGCTGCGCGATCACGAAGCGCGCGCGCTCGTCGCCGGTGCGCGGATCGATGAAGCGCGACGTGAGGCCGGCCGTGATCCGGTTCGCATCGGCGATCCGGTCGTTGCCGACGAACGTGTTCGGCTGGTAGATCTCCGCGAGGCCGAAGTCCGATTCCGCGGTGTCGAACAGCGGCGCGTTCGACTGATCGCGATACGGCGTGTACACGTAGTACAGGCGCGGCTCGAGGGTCTGGATGAAGTCCTGGCCGAACAGGCGCACCGAACGATCGAAGATCAGGCCCGAATCGAAGCTCACGGTCGGGATCGACTCGGTGAAGCGCTTCGGGTTGTTCGGCGTGGTCGACGACAGGTAGTTCAGGTCGTACGACGCGAAGTGATACTGGACCTTCGGCACGACGAAGTAGCCGGGGCCGTACACGCCGTACGCGATGTACGGGTTGAAGACGATCCGGTCGCCTTGAGTCGCATCGGCGGTCGTGATGCGGAACCGCGAATAGTCGGCTTCCGCGCCGAAGTCGAAGCCGCCGACGTTGTACTTCGTGTACTTCACGTTCAACTGCGGCTCGCGGCTGTACGGCGCGATCGACGGCGGCAGCGTCTGCCAGTGCTGGTAGCGCGCGAGCACCGACCATGGGCCGTTGTTGTACGTGAGGCCGGCTTCCTGCTGGTACAGCGTCTGCGTGCCGTTGATGAACTGGTTCGACGACCCGAGGTCTTCGGGATACGTGTTGTCCGAGACCTTGTTGAAGTAGACGTAACCGCCGAAACCGCCGCCGAAGTTCTGCTGGTGCTGCCAGTAGATCGCGTAGCGGTTGCGGTGCGCGAGCCGGTCGTCCGGCAGGTAATTGGCCGTAAACGTGCCCGAATACGACGGCGACAGGTAGCGGAACGTCGCTTCGGTCATCACGCCGCGCCGCGAGATGATGCGCGGCGTGAGCGTGAGATCGCGATTCGGCGCGATGTTGAAATAGTACGGCAGCGTCAGCTCGAAGCCGTTGCTCGAGTTCATCGAGAACGTCGGCGGCAGCAGGCCGCTGCGCCGCTCGCCCGACAGCGGGAACGTCATCCACGGGCTCGCGAAGATCGGCACGCCCTGGAAGAAAAGCACGCCGTTGCGCGCGGTGCCCTCGTCGGCGCCCGTGTCGAAATCGAAGCGGCTGCCCTTGATGTACCACGCGGGGTTCGTCGAGCACTGGCACGCCGTATACGTGCCGTTGACGAACACCGAGCGCTCGTTGTCGACCATGTCGACCCGCTCCGCGCTGCCCGACCCGCCCGTCACGTTGAAGTGATACTTCGGCGCGGTCATGAAGCCCTGGTTCGCCTCGATCTTCAGGTGCGCCTCGGGGCCCGCGAACGACGTACCGCCGTTGATCACCTTGACCTGGCCGTACGCATCGGCCATGTCGGTATCCTGATCGTAGTGGATCGCGTCGGCCTTCACGACGGCGTCGCCGCGCCGCAGCTCGGCCGAACCCTTCGCGGCGAGGTCCTGCTCGGCGGTGCCGCTCGTGTGGTCGGCGATCACGAAAGCGGCCGGCTTCGCGCCGTCCTTCAGCGGATGATCCTCGAGCTGGGGCGCGAGACGCAGATCCCACGGCGAGTCGAGCGGCTGCGGCTGCGCAGCCGCACCCGTCAGCTGCGCGTACGACACGGCCGGCACGAGGCCGGGCACGGCCAGGAGCGCGAGCGCGAGCCGCCGTTTGCGCGGCGCCCCGTCACCGGGGAAAACATTCGGGAATAGCGGTTTGGGCGGCATCTATCGTTTGGCGAATCGCCCCTTGTCAACCGCGCCTGCGCGGCACCGTCGCGCGGCGGGCCGCGCCGTCGAGCCGCGACTGCGGCTCTTCGCAAACCGGGGAGGCGATCGCACGGGCGGCGCGACAGGCGGCGAGCCTGCACGGCGGAAGCTGACGCGGGGCGCGTCAAAAAAGTCGTGGGGTATTATATGGCAAGACGTTCCCCCCTCCGCCGAGTTTCATGACGCCCCCATCCGCCGCATCCCAGCCCGACGCCCGCCTCGAAGCGCTCACCGCGTGGCTGCGCCCGCTCGCCGAGCGCTACGCGCTCGATCTGTCGACCCTCGCGCCCGCGTCGTCGGACGCCAGTTTCCGCCGCTATTTCCGCGTCGCATCGGCCGCCAGCGCCGGCGGCACGCTGATCGCGGTCGATGCGCCGCCGCCCGAGAAGTGCCGCGAGTTCGTCCAGGTCGCGCAGTTGCTCGCCGCGGCCGGCGACCACGTGCCGGACGTGCTGGCCCACGATTTCGACGCGGGCTTCATGCTCGTGACCGACCTCGGCCGCACGTCGTACATCTCGGTGCTCGATCCGGCCGATCCGGCCGCCGCGCGAACGCTGATGCGCGCCGCGCTCGATGCGCTGATCCGCTTCCAGCTCACGTCGAAGCCGGACGTGCTGCCGCCGTTCGACGAAGCGTTCCTGCGCCGCGAAATGGAGCTGCTGCCCGAATGGTTCGTCGGCCGCCACCTCGGCAAGCCCGTCACCGACGCGATGCGCGGCACGCTCGACCGCACGTTCGCGCTGCTGGTCGCGAGCGCGCATGCGCAGCCGCAAGGCTTCATGCTGCGCGACTTCATGCCGCGCAACCTGATGGTGTGCGAGCCGAACCCGGGCGTGCTCGACTTCCAGGACGCCGTGTACGGGCCGCTGACGTACGACGTCGTGTCGCTGCTGCGCGACGCGTTCATCAGCTGGGACGAGGAATTCGAGCTCGACTGCTTCGCGTACTACTGGGAAAAGGCGAAAAAGGCCGGCTTGCCGGTCGATCCCGACTTCGGCGAGTTCTACCGCCAGCTCGAATGGATGGGGCTGCAGCGCCATATCAAGATCCTCGGCCTGTTCGCGCGCATCAACTACCGCGACGGCAAGCCGCACTATCTGAACGACCTGCCGCGCTTTCTCGCGTATGCGCGCAAGGTCGCGCTGCGCTATCGCCCGCTCGTGCCGTTCGCGAAGCTGCTCGACGAGCTCGAGGGCAACGCGCCGGCCGACGTCGGCTATACGTTCTGACCGTCCTCACGCCTCGTCGAACATGAGCCCTACCCTGACCACGGCGATGATCTTCGCCGCCGGACGCGGCGAGCGGATGCGCCCGCTGACCGACACCTGCCCGAAGCCGCTGCTCGAAGCCGGCGGCAAGCCGCTGATCGTCTGGCAGATCGAGGCGCTTGCGCATGCGGGCATCGAGACGATCGTGATCAACCACGCGTGGCTCGGCGAGCAGATCGAGGCCGCGCTCGGCGACGGTTCGCGCTGGGGCGTGCGGCTCGCGTATTCGGCCGAGGGCGACGCGCTGGAAACCGCCGGCGGCATCGCGCAAGCGCTGCCGCTGCTCGAGCGCGACGGGCAGCCGGCCGTGTTCGCGGCCGTCAGCGGCGACGTGTACTGCGCGTTCGATTACCGGACGCTCGCGCCGCGCGCCGCCCGGATGGCCGCGCTCGACACGCCGGCGATGCACCTCGTGATGGTGCCGAACCCGCCGTTCCATCCGGCCGGCGACTTCGCGCTCGGCGACGACGGCCGTCTCGCGCTCGACGGCGCCGCGCGCTTCACGTTCGGCAACATCGGCCTGTACGACACGCGGATGTTCCGCGACCTCGCGCCCGGCACGCGGCGCGCGCTGACGCCGTACTATCGCGCGGCGATCGAAGCCGGCCGCGCGAGCGGCGAGCTGTACGAAGGGATCTGGGAGAACGTCGGCACGCCCGCGCAGCTCGGCGAACTCGACGCGCGGCTGCGCACCGCCGCCGGTTGATCGTTTCGCGGCCGGCTACCGGCTTGCCGGCGCGGCGGCCGATGAGGTGACGGGCCGATGTGGCGGCCGGTCGACCGACCGCGAACCGGTCCGGGATCGAATGTCGGGAACGCCCCGCCGGCTCACCCGGTGGTGACAACCCCACGCTGCCCGACAGCCGGCACACAGCCCGGCTCCCGCCGTACGCCGCGTCGTGCGACACCCGCGCTCACGCGGCCTCGGCCTCTTCCCCGCCTGCCGCCGCGCGTTGCTGCTGCAACGCCCACATCTGCGCATACAGCCCGTCGGCGCGCACGAGTTCGTCGTGCGTGCCGCGCTCGACGATCCGCCCGTGGTCCATCACGAGAATCTGCTGCGCGTGCACGACCGTCGACAGCCGGTGCGCGATCACGAGCGTCGTGCGATGCCGCGCGATCTGGTCGAGTTCGTGCTGGATCGCGCGTTCCGAGCGCGAATCGAGCGCCGACGTCGCTTCGTCGAACAGCAGCACCGGCGGATCCTTCAGCAGCGTACGCGCGATCGCGACGCGCTGCTTTTCGCCGCCCGACAGCTTCAGCCCGCGCTCGCCGACCGGCGTGTCATAGCCCTTCGGCAACCCCTCGATGAAATCGTGGATGTGCGCGGCGCGCGCGGCCGCGATCACTTCGTCGCGGCTCGCCGTCGGCCGGCCGTACGCGATGTTGTAATAGATCGAATCGTTGAACAGCACGGTGTCCTGCGGCACGATCCCGATCGATGCGCGCAGCGATTCCTGCGTGACGTCGCGGATGTCCTGGCCGTCGATGCGGATCGCGCCGCCCGCCTGCCGGTCGAGATCGTAGAAGCGGAACAGCAGCCGCGACAACGTCGACTTCCCCGAACCGCTGTGGCCGACCACCGCGGTCGTCGTGCCGGCCTCGATCGTAAACGTCACGTCGTGCAGGATCTGCCGCGACGGCTCGTACGCGAAGTTCACGTGCTCGAAGCGCACCTGCGCGCCGGCCACTGCGAGCGGCGGCGCATCGGGCCGGTCGGCCACTTCCTTCGGCGCCGACAGCAGCCCGAACATCCGGTCCATGTCGGTCAGGCTCTGCTTCAGCTCGCGATAGACGACGCCGAGGAAGTTCAGCGGAATGTACAGCTGCAGCATGAACGTGTTGATCAGCACGAGATCGCCGAGCGTCAGCTTGCCCGCGAGCACGCCCTGGGTTGCGCGCCACAGGATGAACACGAGCCCCGTGCCGATGATCGCCTGCTGGCCGAAGTTCAGCACCGACAGCGAGTTCTGCGAACGGATCGCGGCCTTCCGGTAGCGCTTCAGGTTTTCGTCGTAGCGTTGCGCCTCCCACTCCTCGTTGCCGAAGTACTTCACCGTCTCGTAGTTGATCAGCGAGTCGATCGCCCGCGAGTTCGCGCGCGAATCGAGTTCGTTCATCGTGCGGCGGAAATGCGTGCGCCAGTTGGTGACCTTCACGGTGAACACGATGTACGTGACGAGCGCCGCGAACGTCACGTACGCGTAGTAGGCCTCGTACTTGACCACGAAGAAGCCGAGCACGAGCCCGACTTCGACGAGCGTCGGCAGGATGCTGTACAGCGAATACGAAATCAGCTGCTGGATGCCGCGCGTGCCGCGCTCGATGTCGCGCGACATGCCGCCCGTCTGGCGTTCGAGGTGAAACCGCAGCGACAGCCCGTGCAGATGCCGGAACACCTGCAGCGCGAGCTGGCGCACCGCGCTCTCGGTGACTTTCGAGAACAGGATTTCGCGCAGCTCGGTGAACAGCGACGTCGACAGCCGCACGAGCGCATACGCGACGACCAGCAGCCCGACGCCGCCCGCGAGCACGATCCCGGCCGACTGCTCGGCGCGGCCGAGCGCGGTGAGCTGCTGCACGGCGGACAGATGATCGACGATGCGTTTCATCACGACCGGCACGCCGAGGTTCGCGACCTTCGCACCGATCAGGCAGCCGAGTGCGAGCGCGACGCGCCATTTGTAGGTGGTCAGGTACGGCAGCAGCGACCGGATGGTCTGCCAGTCGTTGCGAGGCCCGGTCGAAGCCGGCGCGGGCTCGCCGGAAGCGGGAAATCGGCGCATGGGGGAAGGGTTGTGCGGCGGTACGGGACGCGCGTATCGGCGGCCGGCTCGCGCGCTTTCTCGTACAATTTGCGAACGTTGTATTGTCGCAGAAGCCGCTTCGCGCCGCTGCCGGCGCCCTCGCCGGCCACGCTGCGCGCGGCGGCCCATTTATTACAGGATGAAAGCCCCGCCATGACCGATTCGACCCTCGAACTCCCGCAGAAGCAGCCCGCGCTGCGCGTCGTCCCGCAACCGCACGACGCGAACGTCCACGGCGACGTGTTCGGCGGCTGGATCATGTCGCAGGTCGACATCGCCGGCTCGATCCCCGCGAGCCAGCGCGCGAACGGCCGCGTCGCGACGGTCGCGGTCAATTCGTTCGTGTTCAAGCAGCCGGTGTTCGTCGGCGATCTGCTGAGCTTCTACGCGACCATCATGCGCACCGGCAACACGTCGATCACGGTCGACGTCGAGGTGTATGCGCAGCGCATGCGCCTGATGGGCGAAATCGTGAAGGTCACCGAAGCGACGCTCACGTACGTCGCGACCGGCCCCGACCGCAAGCCGCGGCAACTGCCGCCGCTCTGACGGGCACGCGCCGCGCCGCAGCGCGGCAGACGGCCGTCAATGCGCGGCCGTCAGCCCGAACTCCCGCATCGCGGGCACGAAATCGTGATTCAGCGTCGGCTTGCGCGACAGCTTGACGAGCACGTAGCGCTGGAACGGCGCGAGCCGCTGCCACTGCGCGAGCGCGGGCGCCGGCAGCCCGGCCAGCGCGCTTTGCTGCACGAGCGACTCCGGCACCGTGTCGACGGCGCGCCAGGCCGGCTGCTCGTCCGGCTGGAACCATGACGGCTCCAGATCGGCGTGCGTGCGCAGCATTTCGAACAGCGCGTGATCGAAGTTGGGCTCGATCGCGGTGTCGTCGTCGGCCGGAAAGCGCGCGAGCAGCTTGCGGTCCTCGAGCGGCAGCAGCTGCCACTGTTCGAGCGAAATCCGCAGCCCGAAGCGGTCGAGATTGAAACGCACGATCATCGGGATGTACGTGAAGTTTTCCGACGAATCGTGTTCGAAGTTGAAGAGCAACGGAGCGTCGCTGAGTCCCATGGTCGTTACCTGACGTGGCGGATGCCGGCGCGGCCGGCTTGCCTGGGGTATTTTAGAACCTCTGCGCGCGGGCGGCGGCACGATCGTCGCCGGCCGTGCTTCGAATCAACGGGAGTGCTCGTGAATCCGACCCAATCAGACACACCGCGCGACGAACTTCGCGACGAACCGCGCGGCGCGATCGAGCTGCCCGTGAGCCGCACGCGCGGCGGCGCGGTCGAGGCCGCGCACGACTTCGTCGGCCAGGAGTGGCCGGTCGCCCTCGTCTTCAACGGCATCTCGCACGCGGTGATGATGTGTACGCCGTGCGATCTCGAAGCGTTCGCGGTCGGCTTCGCGATCTCGGAAGGGATCGTCGCGCGCGGCAGCGACATCAAGGACATCGAGGTGATCCTGCACGCCGACGCGCCGCTGCCGCATGCGGAAGTCCACCTGGAAGTCGTCCAGCAGGCGTTCGCCGCGCTGAAGGACCGGCGCCGCGCGCTCGCGGGGCGCACCGGCTGCGGCGTCTGCGGAATCGAAAGCATCGACCTGCTCGACCTTGCGCCCGAACGCGTGCCCGATACCGGCTTTCTCGCGCGCCTCGCGCCCGACGCGCTGGCGCGTGCAGCGCATGCGCTGCCGGCACACCAAGCGCTCACGAAACTGACCGGCGGCCTGCATGCGGCCGCATGGTGCGACGCAACAGGCGCGATCCGGACGGCATTCGAGGACGTCGGCCGCCACAATGCGCTCGACAAGCTGATCGGCTCGCTCGTGCTGTCGCGTGCCGATCCCGCCGACGGCTTCGTATTCCTGTCGAGCCGCGCGAGCTACGAGCTCGTACGCAAGGCCGCGCGGGTCGGCATCCCGCTGGTCGCGACCATCTCCGCGCCGTCGTCGCTCGCGATCGAGATCGCGAAGGCGGCCGGCTTGCGGCTCGTCAGCTTCTGCCGCGAAACGGGTTACGTCGACTACGGCACGGCCTGATCGCGGTCGCGGCCGCGCAACGGCGATGCACCGCCGCGCGGCCTGCTCCGTTCAGTCGAACTGACGGAAATCCGGCTTGCGCTTCTCGAAGAACGCCGTCATCGCCTCGCGTGCCTCCGGCGCGCGCAGCATCTCGGCGAAGTGGCGCGCTTCCTCGGCCATCCGCGCGGGCGTCGCCACGCCGCCCGTCTCCTTCAACAGCGCCTTCGTCACACGCAGCGAAGCCGCCGGCAACGCCGCCAGCTTCGCCGCCTGCTTCGCCGCGAATGCGTCGAGTTCGGCCGCCGGCAGCACGCGATTGACGATGCCGATCCGGTGCGCTTCCAGCGCGTCGAACGCCTCGCCGAGCAACAGCTTCTCGGCGGCGACCTGATGGCCGGCCAGGCGCGGCAGCAACGCGCTCGAGGCCGCTTCCGGACACAGCCCGAGCTGCACGAACGGCAGCGAGAACGTTGCGGTGTCGGCCGCGTAGACCAGATCGCAGTGCAGCAGCATCGTCACGCCGACCCCGACCGCGATGCCCGGCACCGCCGCCACGATCGGCTTGCTCGCGCCGCTGATCCGCGCCAGAAACTGGAAGACCGATGCGGTGTCGTCCTTCGGCGGCGACTTCAGGAAGTCCTCGAGATCGTTCCCCGAGCTGAAATTGCCGTCGCTGCCGCGCAGCAGGATCGCGCGGACCGCCTTGTCTTCCTGCGCGTCGGCGAGCGCATCGGCCATCGTCTGGTACATCGCCGCCGTCAGCGCATTCTTCTTCGCCGGGCGCGCGATCGTGATCGTCATCACGCCGTCGGCGCGTTCCACTTGAATGTCCGCCACAACCGTCTCCTTGAACTGTCCTCTACCGGAATGAAAAACGGTGCGCGAGCTCGTGGCCCGCGCACCGTCGTCGTTTTTCGTCGCGTCCCGCTTACAGGCGTTCGATGATGCCCGCCGCGCCCATGCCGGTGCCGACGCACATCGTGACCATCCCGTATTTCAGGTTGCGGCGGCGCAGGCCGTGCACGACGGTCGCCGCGCGGATCGCGCCGGTCGCGCCGAGCGGGTGGCCCAGCGCGATCGCGCCGCCGACCGGGTTGACCTTCGACGGATCGAGGCCGAGATCGCGGATCACCGCCAGCGACTGCGCGGCGAACGCCTCGTTCAGCTCGATCCAGTCGAGATCGTCCTGCTTCAGGCCGGCGGCCTTCAGCGCGGCCGGAATCGCTTCCTTCGGGCCAATGCCCATGATTTCCGGCGGCACGCCGCGTACCGCGAAGCTCACGAAGCGCGCGAGCGGCGTCAGGTTGAATTCCTTGAGCACCTTCTCCGACACGACGAGCAGCGCACCCGCGCCGTCCGACGTCTGCGAGCTGTTGCCGGCCGTGACCGAACCCTTGTTCGCGAACACCGTGCGCAGCTTCGCGAGGCCTTCGAGCGACGTATCCGCGCGCGGGCCTTCGTCGAGCTTGATCTCGCGCGTCTTCACGTCGACTTCGCCGGTCGCGAGATTCGGGAAGCGCTCGGTGATCGTGTACGCGGCGATTTCGTCGCCGAACTCGCCGGCCTGCTGCGCGGCGAGCGCCTTGCGGTGCGACTCGACCGAGAACGCGTCCTGGTCCTCGCGGCTCACCTTCCACTGTTCCGCCACGCGCTCGGCCGTCAGGCCCATCCCGTATGCGATGCCGAAGTCTTCGCTACGATCGAAGATGTGCGGCGACATCGACGGCTTGTTGCCCATCATCGGCACCATGCTCATCGATTCGCAGCCGCCCGCGAAGATCGCGTCCGCTTCGCCGACGCGGATGCGGTCGGCCGCCATCGCGAGCGCGGTGATGCCCGACGCGCAGAAGCGGTTGACCGTCACGCCGCCGACCGTCTGCGGCAGGCCGGCGAGCAGCGCGCCCATGCGCGCGACGTTCAGGCCCTGCTCGGCTTCGGGAATCGCGCAGCCGATGATCGCGTCCTCGATCACCTTCGTGTCGAGACCGGGCACCTGCGCGACCGCCGACTTGATCGCGTGGACCAGCAGCTCATCCGGCCGCGTGTTCTTGAAGACACCGCGCGGGGCCTTGCCGATCGGCGTGCGGCTGGCGGCGACGATGTATGCGTCTTGCAATTGTTTGCTCATTTCAGACTCCTTGTCCGCTCTGTCCGCTCGCTCAGTTACGCACCGGCTTGCCGGTCTGCAACATGCCCATGATCCGTTCCTGCGTCTTCTGCGTGCCGAGCAGCTCGACGAACGCGCGGCGCTCGAGCGCGAGCAGCCACTCTTCGTCGACGAGGCTGCCGGCTTCGACGTCGCCGCCGCACACGGCTTCGGCGATGCGGCTCGCGATCAGGAAGTCGTGGTCGCTGATGAAGCGGCCGTCGCGCATGTTGACGAGCTGCGCCTTGATCGTCGCGATCGCCGAGCGGCCCGCGACCGGCACGTCCTTCGCGCGCAGCGGCGCGCGGTAGCCGGTGTCGGCCAGCGCACGGGCTTCCTTCTTCGCGGTGTCGAGCAGTTCGAACACGTTGAAAACGATCGTGTCGGACGGCTTCACGTAGCCCATCGCACGTGCGTCGTGCGCGGACGACGACACCTTCGCCATCGCCGCGTTCTCGAACGACTTCGTGACGAACTTCAGGATGTCGGTGGTCGCATTCGCGGCCGTCGCCGCTTCCGCCGCGCGCAGCGCCGCTTCCTTCAGGCCGCCGCCCGCCGGCACGAGGCCGACGCCCACTTCGACGAGACCGATGTAGCTCTCGACGTGCACGACGCGCTTCGCGCTGTGCAGCATCAGCTCGCACCCGCCGCCGAGCGCGATGCCCGATACGGCCGCCACGACCGGCACGTTCGCGTACTTCACGCGCAGCATGCCTTCCTGGAACTTCTTCACGAACGGCTCGATGCCCTTCGCGCCGCCCATCATGAACGCAGGCATCGCCTCCTCGAGGTTCGCGCCGGCCGAGAACGGGCCGCCCGGCGTGCCGAGCTTCAGCGAAGTCGGCTGCCAGATCACCACGCCCTTGTAGTCCTTCTCCGCGAGTTCGATGGCCTGCACGAGGCCGTCGATCACGCTCGGTCCGATCGTGTTCATCTTCGACTTGAACGACACGATCACGACGTCGTCCTCACCCGCACGGTCGTCGACCCATGCACGCACCGCGTCGGTTTCGAACAGCGTCTTGCCGTACGTCTTCGGGTCGGCTCCCGCTGACGGGCCGGCTTCGCCGAGCAGCGGCGCACGGAACACCTGCTTGTCGTAGACCGCGAGGTCCGAACGCGGCACGAAGCGCTTCGACGCCGGCGCCCACGAGCCTTCGGCCGTGTGCACGCCGCCCTTCTCGGCGACCGGGCCTTCGAGCACCCACGACGGCAGCGGCACGTTCGCGAGCGCCTTGCCGGCCGCGATGTCTTCCTGCACCCATTCGGCGACCTGCTTCCAGCCGGCGGCCTGCCAGCCTTCGAACGGGCCTTCGTTCCAGCCGAAGCCCCAGCGGATCGCGAGGTCGACGTCGCGCGCGTTGTCGGCGATCGACTCGAGATGCACGCCGATGTAGTGGAACACGTCGCGGAAGATCGACCACAGGAATTGCGCATGCGGATGATCCGTCTCGCGCAGCAGCTTCAGGCGCTCCGCCGGCGGACGCTTCAGGATGCGGCCGACCGTTTCGTCCGCCTTCGCGCCCGAATCGACGTAGGTGCCCGTCTTCGCGTCGAGCACCTTGATCGCCTTGCCTTCCTTCTTGTAGAAGCCGCCGCCCGTCTTCTGGCCGAGCGCGCCCTGCTTCACCAGCTCGGCGAGCACGGCGGGCGTCTGGTAGACCGGGAAGAACGGATCGTCGGCGAGGTTGTCCTGCATCGTCTTGATCACGTGCGCCATCGTGTCGAGGCCGACCACGTCCGCGGTGCGGAACGTCGCCGACTTCGCGCGGCCGAGGCGGCTGCCCGTCAGATCGTCGACTTCGTCGAAGCGCAGGCCGAATTTCGCGGCTTCGGTGATCACCGCGAGGATCGAGAAGATGCCGACGCGGTTCGCGATGAAGTTCGGCGTGTCCTTCGCGCGCACGACGCCCTTGCCGACGACGCTCGTCAGGAAGGTTTCGAGCTGGTCGAGGATCTCCGGACGCGTGTGCGCGGTCGGGATCAGCTCGACGAGGTGCATGTAGCGCGGCGGATTGAAGAAGTGCACGCCGCAGAAGCGCGACTTCAGCTCGTCCGAGAAACCTTCGGACAACTTCGTGATCGACAGGCCCGACGTGTTGGTCGCGAAGATCGCGTTCGGAGCGATGTGCGGCGCGACCTTCTTGTACAGGTCGTGCTTCCAGTCCATCCGCTCGGCGATCGCCTCGATCACGACGTCGCATTCGGCCAGCTTCGCGATGTCGTCTTCATAGTTGGCCGCTTCGAGGTACTTCGCATCGTCCTTCACGCCGAACGGCGCGGGCGACAGCTTCTTCAGGTTCTCGATCGCCTTCAGCGCGATCGCGTTTTTCGGGCCTTCCTTGGCCGGCAGGTCGAACAGCAGCACCGGCACGCGCGCGTTGACGAGGTGCGCGGCGATCTGCGCGCCCATCACGCCGGCGCCCAGCACGGCGACCTTGCGAATCAGGAAATTGCTCACGGGATGTCTCCGGATAGTGTCGTGCAGCGCGGAATGTGAGAGCTGCACGGCGAAGTGAGTACCAGGAACCGTTGCGTTCGGGCGGCGCGCGGCGCGCCCCGCCCGGACTCGCGTCAGAACAGCGATTCGTCGACTTCCATCAGCGTCTTCGAACCCGCGCGCGCGGCGCGGATCGTCGCGGCCGTCTCGGGCAGCAGGCGCGCGAAGTAGAAGCGGGCCGTCGCGAGCTTCGACTTGTAGAACGGGTCGCCCGACGCTTCCTTGTCGAGCGCGAGACGCGCCATGCGTGCCCAGAAGTACGAGAACACCAGGTGGCCGACGGTACGCAGGTACGGCACGGCCGCAGCACCGACTTCGTCGGGGTTCTGCATCGCCTTCATGCCGATTTCCATCGTCAGCTTCTGCACCTTGTCGCCGATGTCGGCGAGCGGGTTGATGAACTCGGCCATCTCCGGCTTCACGCCTTCGGCTTCCGCGAATTCCGTCACGAGCTTGCCGAACTTCTTCAGCTTCGCGCCCATGTCGCCGAGCACCTTGCGGCCCAGCAGGTCAAGCGACTGGATCGAGTTCGTGCCTTCGTAGATCATGTTGATCCGCGCGTCGCGCACGTACTGCTCCATGCCCCACTCGGAGATGAAGCCGTGGCCGCCGTAGATCTGCATCGCGTGGTTGGTCGACTCGAACGCGTTGTCGGTCAGGAACGCCTTGATGATCGGCGTGAGCAGCGCGACGAGGTCGGCCGCTTCCTTGCGCACGGCTTCGTCGGCGTGCGACAGCTCCTTGTCGATCTGCAGCGCGGACCAGTACGTGAACGCGCGCGCGCCTTCCGCGTAGGCCTTCTGCGTGAGCAGCATGCGGCGCACGTCCGGATGCACGATGATCGGGTCGGCCGGTTTGTCCGGCGCCTTCGGGCCCGTCAGCGAGCGCATCTGCAGGCGTTCCTTCGCATACGCCAGCGAGTTCTGGTACGCGACTTCCGTGAGGCCGAGGCCCTGCATGCCGACGCCGAGGCGCGCGGCATTCATCATCACGAACATCGCGTTCAAGCCCTTGTTCGGCTCGCCGACCATCCAGCCCTTCGCGCCGTCGAGGTTCATCACGCACGTCGAGTTGCCGTGGATGCCCATCTTGTGCTCGATCGAGCCGCACTTGATGCCGTTGCGTTCGCCCGGCTCGCCCGAAGCGTCCGGAATGAACTTCGGCACGATGAACAGCGAGATCCCCTTCGTGCCTTGCGGCGCGTCCGGCAGGCGCGCGAGCACGAGGTGGACGATGTTCTTCGACATGTCGTGCTCGCCGCTCGAGATGAAGATCTTCGTGCCGCTGATCGAGTACGAGCCGTCGCCGTTCGGTTCGGCCTTGGTGCGCAGGATGCCGAGGTCGGTGCCGCAGTGCGGCTCGGTCAGGCACATCGTGCCCGTCCATTCGCCCGACACGAGCTTCGGCAGGTATTGCTGCTGCAGTTCCGGCGCGCCGTGCGCGTGCAGGCATTCGTACGCGCCGTGCGACAGGCCCGGATACATCGTCCATGCCTGGTTCGCCGAGTTCAGCATTTCGTAGAGCGCGTTGTTCACGAACGCGGGCAGGCCCTGGCCGCCGTAGTCCGGATCGCAGCCGAGCGCCGGCCAGCCGGCCTCGACGTACTGCCGATACGCTTCCTTGAAGCCGGTCGGGGTCTTCACGACGCCGTCGCCTTCATACGTGCAGCCTTCGCGGTCGCCGACCTGGTTCAGCGGGAACAGCACCTCGGAGCAGAACTTGCCCGCTTCCTCGAGGACCTGGTTGATCGTGTCGGCGTCGAGGTCCGCATGCCTGGGCATTTGCTTGACTTCGGCTTCGACGTTCAGAAGCTCGTGCAACACGAATTGCATGTCGCGCAGCGGCGCGGCGTACTGTCCCATGACTCTCTCCAAAGGTGGGCAAAACGGCTCGAGCTCCTGGCGGGCGGATCACGCGCCGCTAACGGCTCTCGCTCTGATACGAAACGATCGTCTTTTCCAGCGCGGCCCACGTGAGGCGCACCGCATCCGGCGAATGCAGGAAGCGTGCGTCGTGATGCAGGCCGAGCGTGAAGCTGTACAACTCGAAGAGCATCAGTTCCGGATCCGTGTCCGTGCGCAGATGCCCTTCTTCCATCGCCTGCGAAATGGCGCGCAGCAACGCGGCACGCCAGGCGGTCACGCTCGCGATCAACTGCTCGCGCACGGGGCTGTCCGGCCGGTCGTCGTACTCCACTGCGCCGCTGATGTAGATGCACCCGGTCGTCACCTCCTGGATGCGCTTCTCGATCCAGCGCGCCAGCATCGCCCGAAGACGCGGCAGACCGCGCGACTCGCGCAGACTCGGAAAGAACACCTCGTTCTCGAAACGATGGTGATACTCGCGGACGACCTCGACCTGCAGGTCTTCGCGCGAACCGAAGTGCGCGAACACGCCGCTCTTGCTCATCTGCATGCGCTCGGCCAGCAGGCCGATCGTCAGCCCCTCCAGCCCGTCACGGCTGGCGAGATCCAAAGCAGCTTCGAGTATCGCGGCACGCGTCTGTTCGCCTTTTCGCATAGCTTTTTCTGTAACCGTTCGGGGGTTCGAATAAAATCGAACGGCCGTACTATTATTGAGTGCGGCCGCTCGCGAAACAAGGAAATTATTAGAAACCGGTGTCTAACCGAGCCGCTATTTTGCGCGATTCCGGCGGGACCGGAGCGGCTTTTCCGCACGAACGTGCGGACGGATTTTTGAAGCGAATGCTTAGTCTGCGTCAGTCGTAACCGCCGACCGTCAGCGCCTTCATCACGACACGATACGCGGTGTACGCGAGCCAGTTCAGCAGCCGCTCGACGCGCGGGCGCGCGGCGTAGCGCGCGGCGTCGATCTCGCGGCCTTCGGCGAACGCAGCGGCGATCGCGTCGCGCAACTGGTTCGTGACTGCATCGTAGCGCACCAGCACGACGTTCGCTTCATTGTTCAGCATCAGGCTCAGCGCGTCCAGATTCGACGAGCCGACCGTCGCCCAGTTGTCGTCGATCACCGCGACCTTGCCGTGCAGGATCGTCTTGTCGTATTCGGCGACGCGCACGCCCGCGCGCAGCAGCGTGTGATAGAGGAACGGCACGGCCGTATCGAGCGCCGCGAACTCCTTGCGGCCGATCAGCACCTGCACGTCGACGCCACGTCGCGCCGCGCCCGTCAGCGCGCGACGCAGCTTGCGGCCCGGCATGAAATACGGATTCGCGAGCAGGATCCGCTGGCGGGCCTGGCCGATCGCCGCGAGATAGGCCTTCTCGATCGCGCGGCGATTCACGACGTTGTCGCGCGCGACGAACGCGACGCTCGGCTCGGTCACGACCCGCAGCGCGCCGGCCTTGATCCACCGGTGGCTGCGCATCCAGCGCCGGAACATGTCCGGGAACGCTTCGCCGCCGTGCAGCCCGGCCGCGTACTGCGCATACGGCTTGTGGCCGAACTGGATCCGGTGCCACTGCAGCTCGAATGCGGCGCGCACGTCGGACACCGCGGGCCCGGCCATCTCGACCGCGAAATCCCAGCGCGGGAACGGCAGCGTCGCGCTGCCCTGCGTGTAGTCGTCGACGATGTTGATGCCGCCGCAGAACGCGACCGCATGATCGATCACCGCGAGCTTGCGGTGCGTGCGCGAGAAGCCGAAGCGGCCGAACAGGTAGCGGTTGTAGATGCAGTGCTCGACGCCGGACTCGGCCCACGTGTCGAACAGCGGCAGGCGCGCGGTGCCGATGCCGTCGGTGATCACGCGCACGCGCACGCCGCGCTGCGCCGCGCGAATCAGCGCGTCCGACACCGGGCGACCGGCCTCGTCGTCGCAGAAGATGTAGGTTTCGAGCATCACCTGCTCGCGGGCGGCGTCGATCCGTTCGATGAGCGCCCGGAAGAATTCGCCGCCGGTTTCGCACAGCCGCACCGTATTGCCGGCCGTAAACGCGAGCCGCGACGCGGAGCCGCGCTCCTGCAGAAACATCTGCCGCAATTGCGCGAAGCGCTTGCGGGTCTCCGCATTCATGCGGACGAGCCGTGCGGCGCGCGCGCGAGCGCCACGCGCGCGGGCAATTGCAGGATCGCTTCGGCGTTCGACGGCGAGAAGCAACGCGCGGCCGCTTCGCGGAACGGCAGCCACGCATGATCGACATGCTCGCGCGGCGACAGCGTCACGTCGACGCGATGCGGCACGCACAGGCCGAACCAGTGCTCGACGTTGCGCGTGACGCCCGGCGCATAGCGGTGCAGGTATTGCGGATAGATCGTGTATTCGATCCGGTGATGCCAGTCGACGAGCGCGGTGGCCGGCACGTCCGGCGTGCCGATCGCGATGCCGGTCTCCTCCGCCACTTCGCGCGCGGCGGTGAGCGCGAGCGGCTCGTCGAGCGCGTCCTTCGAGCCGGTGACCGATTGCCAGAAATCGGGCTGGTCGGCACGCTTGATCACGAGCACATCGAGGTCGGGCGTGTAGATCACGACGAGAACGGATTCGGGGATTTTCGGCGGCTTCGTCATCTTTGTTTCATGCGGCACGGGGCCGTGCATGGGCCCGTGCTCCGAACGTGCGGCAAGTGCTGCGACTGTACCGCAAAAAATGAAAAAGGCGCATCGCTGCGCCTTTTTCATGGGTGTCGTGTGGGCGTCACCGCACACACGACCTGCGAGGAGCGCGTTACGCCTTCGGCTGCTCCGGCTGACGCAGACGGATGTGCAGCTCGCGCAGTTGACGCTCGTCGACCGGGCTCGGCGCCTGCGTGAGCAGATCCTGCGCACGCTGCGTCTTCGGGAACGCGATCACGTCGCGGATCGAATCGGCGCCGGCCATCATCGTGACGATGCGGTCGAGACCGAATGCGATACCGCCATGCGGCGGCGCGCCGTACTGCAGCGCGTCCAGCAGGAAGCCGAACTTCGCCTGCGCTTCCTCGGCGCCGATCTTCAGCGCGCGGAACACCTTGCTCTGCACTTCCTCGCGATGGATACGCACCGAGCCGCCGCCGATTTCCCAACCGTTCAGCACCATGTCGTACGCCTTCGCGAGGCAGCGGCCCGGGTCGGTCTCGAGGTACTCGAGGTGCTCGTCCTTCGGGCTCGTGAACGGATGGTGCGCGGCGACGTAGCGCGCGTCTTCGTCGTCGTACTCGAACATCGGGAAGTCCACGACCCACAGCGGCTTCCAGCCGGCCTGGACGAGACCGTTCGCCTTGCCGAATTCCGAATGACCGATCTTCAGGCGCAGTGCGCCGAGGCTGTCGTTGACGACCTTCGCGCGGTCGGCCGCGAAGAAGATGATGTCGCCGTCTTCGGCGCCGGTGCGCTCGAGGATCGCCGCGATCGATGCGTCGTGCAGGTTCTTGACGATCGGGCTCTGCAGGCCGTCGCGGCCCTTCGCCTTCTCGTTGACCTTGATCCATGCGAGGCCCTTCGCGCCGTAGATGCGCACGAATTCCGTGTAGCCGTCGATGTCGCCGCGCGACAGCTCGCCGCCCTTCGGCACGCGCAGCGCCGCGACCCGGCCGTCCTTCGCGTTGGCCGGCGTGCTGAACACCTTGAAGTCGACGTCCTTCATCGCGTCGGTCAACTCGGTGAATTCGAGCTGCACGCGCAGGTCCGGCTTGTCCGAACCGAAACGCGCCATCGCTTCCGAGTACGGCATCACCGGGAATTTCGCGTCGAGTTCGACGTCGATCGTCGTCTTGAAGATGTGACGGATCATGTCCTCGAACAGGTCGCGGATTTCCTGCTCGCCGAGGAACGACGTTTCGCAGTCGATCTGCGTGAATTCCGGCTGACGGTCGGCGCGGAGGTCCTCGTCGCGGAAGCACTTGGTGATCTGGTAGTAACGGTCGAAGTTCGCGACCATCAGCAGCTGCTTGAACAGCTGCGGCGACTGCGGCAGCGCGAAGAACTGGCCTGCGTTCACGCGCGACGGCACGAGGTAGTCGCGCGCGCCTTCCGGCGTGCTCTTCGTCAGCATCGGCGTTTCGATGTCGATGAAGCCCTGCTCGTCGAGGTACTTGCGCGCCTCGATCGCGACGCGGTAGCGCAGGCGCAGGTTGTGCTGCATCTGCGGGCGGCGCAGGTCGAGCACGCGATGCGTGAGACGCGTCGTTTCGGACAGGTTGTCGTCGTCGAGCTGGAACGGCGGCGTGACCGACGCGTTCAGCACGTTCAGTTCGTGGCACAGCACTTCGATCTTCCCGCTCTTCAGGCCGGCGTTGACCGTGCCCTCCGGACGATTGCGCACGAGACCCTTGATCTGCACGCAGAACTCGTTGCGCACGCCTTCGGCGGTCGCGAACATCTCGGCGCGATCCGGATCGCACACCACCTGCACGAGGCCTTCACGATCGCGCAGGTCGATGAAGATCACACCGCCGTGATCGCGGCGGCGCTGCACCCAGCCGCACAGCGACACGGTTTGGCCCAGCAGGTGTTCGGTCACGAGACCGCAGTATTCAGTACGCATCGACATGATGTTTGCTTTCGTTCGGTTTGATCAACGGGCGCCGCAACGCGCGGCCCGGGCGATGATTCTTTACTTACAGCGGCGGCTCGACGGGACGGCGGGCGGGCGCCGGAACCGGCGCCGAAGGCGCCACGACGCCCATCGAGACGATGTACTTGAGCGCGGCATCGACCGACATGTCGAGTTCGATGACTTCGCTCTTCGGCAGCATCAGGAAGAAGCCCGACGTCGGGTTCGGCGTCGTGGGCACGTACACGCTCACGTACTCTTCCGTCAGATGGTTGACCACGTCGCCGCCGGGCGTGCCGGTCAGAAACGCGATCGTATACGAGCCGCGGCGCGGGTATTCGATCAGCAGCGCCTTGCGGAACGCATTGCCGCTGCTCGACAGCAGCGTGTCCGATACCTGCTTGACGCTCGTGTAGATCGGCCCGACGACCGGGATGTGACGCACGACCGCGTTCCACCACGTGACGAGCTTCTGGCCGATGAAGTTCTGCGTGGCCAGCCCGACCACGAAGATGAACGCGAGCGTCAGCACCGCGCCGATTCCCGGCAGATGGAAGCCGAGCATCCGCTCGGGCTGCCACGATTCGGGCAGCAGGAGCAGCGTCTGGTCCATCGTGCCGATGATGAGGCCGAGCACCCACAGCGTGATCGCGAGCGGGACGAGAACCAGCAGGCCGGTCAGGAACACCGTTTTCAGGGTCGTCTTTTTCATCATCTGCCGTCAATGAACCGCGCCGGAAGCGCGGGTTGGTCGCGGCCCGGCCGGGCCGCGACGGTCAACTGCCGGCGGCGGGCGTCGCGGCCGGAGCCGGCGCGGCGCTCGTCGTCGTGCTGCCCGAACCGCTCGCCGCAGCCGGCGCGGCCGCGGCGGGTGCGGCTTGCGCCGCGGGCGCTGCCGGCGCCGCGTCGCCCGACGCCATCGCCGGTGCGCTGGCGCCGCCCGAACCGCCGCGGAAATCGGTGACATACCACCCCGAACCCTTCAGCTGGAAACCGGCGGCGGTCACCTGTTTGCGGAAAGCATCCTTCCCGCATTCAGGGCATTGCGACAGCGGCGCGTCGCTCATCTTCTGGAGCACGTCCTTCGCGAAACCGCACGCTTCGCATCGATAGGCGTAGATCGGCATGATATTTTTCCCGCAGAAACTGGAAACGGCTTGCAAAACCTTGAATTATAGCCGAAACCCCGGCGCGCTCCGGCAATGGTCGCGGCGCCCGTGCATCAGCGGCGACGCCACGTGAGCCAGCGCTCGTGCCCGTCGAACACGGCCAGCGAATCGGTCACCGGCAAATCCTCGACCAGCTCGAAGTGCGGCGCGAGCAACGCGTCGAGTTCCGCCCGCTCGATCCCGAACGGCGGCCCCTTCGGTTTCGCCACCAGGAAGAAATAGCCGGCCAGCAATCCGTCCGCGGGCAGCAGCTCGGCCATCCGCGCCGCATAGCCGGCGCGCTGGCTCGGCGGCAATGCGCACAGGAACGCCCGCTCGTACACCCACTGCACGTCGAACGGCGGACGGTACTGAAAGAAATCGGCCTGCTCGACGACGCCCGCATGCGCGCCGAGCTGCGCCTTCGCAGCAGCGACCGCCTGCGCGGCGAAATCGATCGCACGCACCGGCCAGCCGGCCTGCGCGAGCCATCCGGCCTCCTGCGCGCTGCCGCAGCCGGGAATCAGCACCGCGCACGGCTCGAGCCGATGCGCGAACACGCGAAACCCGTCCGGCACGCCGCCGAACTCCCACGGCGTCACGCCGCGTTCGAAGCGCTCGTCCCAGAACGACGCGCTGCCCGGGTCGCGCGTCGCGAAATCGGCGGCCGACGGTGCGGCCGGTTGCTTCGGATCGGACATCACCGTGCTCCTTTCGATCAAGCGCCGTACGCGAGCGCGAGCAGCACGCGCGCGACGAGCGCGCCGACGCCGACGGCCAGGCCGAAGACCAGCAACGCCTGCAGCAGCCGGTTCGTCCGCTTCTGCTCGACGAGAATCTGACGCATCAACTCCTCGCTCGCGGCGCGCGGCGCGTCGTGGCGGGCGGCCATCGCATGGTGGATCAGGCGCGGCAGTTGCGGCAGCGTCTTGCTCCACTGCGGCGCCTCGACCTTGAACCGCTCGTACCAGCCGCGCAGGCCGATCTGCTCGGTCATCCAGCGCTCGAGATACGGCTTCGCGGTCTTCCACAGGTCGAGCTCGGGGTCGAGCGAGCGGCCGAGCCCTTCGACGTTCAGCATCGTCTTCTGCAGCAGGACGAGCTGCGGCTGGATCTCGACGTTGAAGCGGCGCGACGTCGAGAACAGCCGCATCAGCACCTGGCCGAGCGAGATGTCCTTCAGCGCGCGGTCGAAATACGGCTCGCACACCGCGCGGATCGCACTTTCGAGCTCCTCGACGCGCGTCTCGGGCGGCACCCACCCCGATTCGAGGTGGAGCGTCGCGACGCGATGGTAGTCGCGCTTGAAGAACGCGAGGAAGTTCTGCGCGAGGTAATTCTTGTCGAAATCGGACAGCGCGCCGACGATCCCGAAATCGAGCGCGATATAGCGGCCGAACGTATTCGGATCGAGGCTCACCTGGATGTTGCCGGGGTGCATGTCCGCGTGGAAAAAGCCGTCGCGGAACACCTGCGTGAAGAAGATCTCGACGCCTTCGCGCGCGAGCTTCTTGATGTCGACGCCGGCCGAGCGCAGCGTCTCGACCTGGCTGATCGGCACGCCCGTCATGCGCTCCATCACGAGCACCTGCGACGTCGAGAAATCCCAGAACATCTCGGGCACGAGCAGCAGGTCGAGGCCCGCGAAGTTGCGGCGCAGCTGGCTGCCGTTGGCGGCCTCGCGCATCAGGTCGAGCTCGTCGTGCAGGTACTTGTCGAATTCGGCGACGACCTCGCGCGGCTTCAGGCGCCGGCCGTCGGCCCACATGCGCTCGGTCCACGTCGCGATGTCGCGCATCAGCGCGAGGTCGGAATCGATCACCGGCAGCATGTTCGGGCGCAGCACCTTGACGGCGACGGCCTTGCCCGCATGCGCGCCCTGCTTCAGCTTCGCGAAATGCACCTGCGCGATCGATGCGCTCGCGATCGGCTCGCGCTCGAATTCGTCGAACAGCTCGTCGACCGGCGCACCGAGCGACTTCTCGATGATCGCGATCGCGACCGCCGAATCGAACGGCGGCACCTGGTCCTGCAGCCTCGCGAGCTCGTTCGCGAAATCGACCGACAGCAGGTCGCGGCGCGTGGACAGCACCTGGCCGAACTTCACGAAGATCGGGCCGAGGCTTTCGAGCGCGTGGCGCAACCGCACGGCGGGCGGATCGGAGTAGCGGCGGCCGATCGTCGTGATCCGCAACAGCAGCTTCACGCGCCGGTCGTCGATCCGGGACAGCATCACTTCGTCGAGACCAAAGCGGATGACGGTGTAGACGATCTTGATGAAACGGAAAATGCGCATGCCCTGCGGCCCTCAGTGCGCGCCGCGCGGGCCGGAACCCGTGCGCGCGCCGATTTTTTGTTCGAGTCGCTCGACCCGCTTTTCGACCCGCGCGAGCGCATCGCGCGCGCGCGCCAGTTCGGCGTCGAAGCCGCCGAGCGACGCGCGCCGGACGACTTGCGGGTTCTCGTCGAGCCAGTATTCGGCGACGGAATCGAGCACGTTGCGGCCGGCGCGGCGTGCGCGCGCGCCGGCGTCGCGCACGACCGTCGCGATCCGGTGCGCCGCCGCGTCGCCGACCAGCTTCGCGAGATCTTCTTCCGGTTCCCAGCGCAGGTGCTCGGCCAGCTTCGCGATCTGCGTCGCGAATTCCGCGTCGCCTTCGATCTTCACGTGCTTCATCACGGCCGCCTGGCCGCCCTGCAGGAACGCGGCGACCGTGTCGCCGGCAAGCGCGATCGACACGTCGACCCGTTGCGCATCGTGCGCGTCGACGGCCGACAGATAGCCGTCGGGCTGCACCAGCAGCGTAAGCGTGACGGGAGACACGTCGATCCGGGCAGTCTTGCCCGCATAGGGAATCAGGCGATCGCGCGCCCATGATTCGCGCGCGAGCAGGTGATTGACGGCAGCAGCAAAAGGCTTGGCGGCAAAGGTCATCGGGCTGGGAAAGAAAAAACCCGCGCAGGCCGGGCGCCCACGCGGGTTTCTATTGTAACGTCGGATCGGCGGCGGACCGTGCCTGACCGTACACCCGGGCGGCAAGCGGTCGCAGTGCGGCGGCCGTCGCCCGGGTACCGGCGGCGCGGGCCGCCGGCCACGCTCAGTGCGTGTTGATCTGCTGGATACCCGCGAGCAGCCAGCCCTGACCGCCCGACTTCGACAGGTTCCACACCTCGTCGAACGGCGCGGCCGACGTATTCGCCGATTCGCGGATCAGGCCGTGGAAGCGCACGCTCGCCGACTGCTCGATGCCGCGATCCTCGATCGCGACCAATTCCGCGTCGAGCTGCACGACATCGGTCTGGTTCGCGTCGTTGCCGCGCGAATCGAGGTCGATCTTGATCTCGGCGAACATTTCGGGCGTCGTGAACTCGCGGATGTCGGCCAGGTTGCCCTGGTCCCATGCCGCCTGCAGGCGCACGAAATAGACTTTCGCGCTGCGCAGGAACGCTTCGGTGTCGAAGCCGGCCGGCACCTGCAGCGGTGCCGCTGCCGCCGCGGCCGCGCCTGCGGCGGCCGCACCGCCGCCGAACACGCCCTGCGCTTCGTTCGCGTAGCTGCTGCCGCTACCTGCGTAGTTGCTGCCGGTGTTGCCCTGCTGGAACGACGGGCTTTGCGCGTAGCCGCCGGACGACGACGCGGCACCGCCGACCGAATACGCCGGCTCCTGCGGGCGACGGCGGTTCATGAACTTGCGGATCAGCCAGATGCCGACCATCGCGAGCAACGCGATCACGATGACGTTCGCCATCATGCTCGCGAATGCGCCGCCGAGGCCGAAGTGCGACAGCAGCGCCGCGATGCCGAGGCCGGCCGCGAGACCGGCGATCGGCCCGAGCCAGCGCGAGCGGTTGGGCTGCGCGGCCGGTGCGGGCGCAGCCGGGTTCGCGCGCTGCGCCTGCGACGGCGCGGCCTGCTGCATCGGCTGCTGCGCGGGCGGCGTGGCCTGGCGCTGCGTGACGGTGGAATTCTGGCGGCCGATGCTGCGCCCGCCGCCCATGCGCCGGGCTTCGGCGTCGAGCGATGCGAACGTGCCGGCCGTGAGCAGGCCGACCATCAGCAGCGTGCCGACCCGTCGAGCCCACGGCTTCGACGGCTTGCTACGGTTGAACAGCGAACGCGATTCGGACATCAGCTTCTCCAGATGTAAGGCGAATGTATGGAAAGAACCCCTTAGTACTTGGTTCCGAGGTGTAAAGCTACCACGCCACCTGACAAATTGTAATATTTGACGGCGTCGAGGCCCGCTTGTTCCATCATCGTCTTCAGCGTGTCCTGATCGGGGTGCATCCGGATAGATTCAGCAAGATACCGATAACTTTCAGCATCTTTCGCGAACTTGTCGCCAAGCCACGGTAATACTTTGAAAGAATACAGATCGTACGCTTTTTTCAGCGGATCCCAGACTTTCGAGAATTCCAGCACCATCACGCGGCCGCCGGGCTTCGTCACGCGGCGCATCTCGGCCAGCGCGGCATCCTTGTGCGTCATGTTGCGCAGCCCGAACGCGACGGTGACCACGTCGAAGTAGTTGTCCGGAAAGGGAATTTTCTCGGCGTCGCACAGCAGCGACGGCGTCACGATACCCTTGTCGAGCAGCCGGTCGCGGCCCACGCGCAGCATCGATTCGTTGATGTCGGTATGCCAGACCTCGCCCGTCGGCCCGGCCGCCTTCGCGAACGACTTGGTCAGGTCGCCGGTGCCGGCCGCGATGTCGAGCACCTTGAAGCCGGGGCGCACGTTCGCCTGCGCGATCGTGAACGCCTTCCACGCGCGGTGCATGCCCGCCGACATCAGGTCGTTCATCAGATCGTAGTTGCTCGCGACCGAATGAAACACGCCCGCCACTTTCTTCGCTTTTTCGTTTTCCTCGACGCTTTCGAAGCCGAAGTGGGTTTTGCTCATCGCGTTGATCCTCAGTAAATGCCAAGACGGCGCCGAGCGGGCGCCGTCGATTTCAGTGGCAGTGGCCGTGCGGCGCGCCGGCCGCCTGCATCGGCGCGTCGCGCTCGACGCCCGCCGCCTTCAGTTTGTCGAAATAGTCGCGCCACAGCGCGTCCTGCCGCGTCGCCAGTTCGTACAGCAGGTCCCACGAGTAGATGCCGGTCGAATGGCCGTCGGAGAACGTCGGCTGCAGCGCGTAGTTGCCCACGCCCTCGAGCGCGGTGATCGTTACCTCGCGCTTGCCGGTCTGCAGCGTCTCCTGGCCGGGCCCGTGGCCGCGCACCTCGGCCGACGGCGAATAGACGCGCATCAGCTCGAACGGAATCCGGTAACTCTCGCCGTTCGGGTACTGCAATTCGAGCACGCGCGATACCGCGTGCACGACGACGCCGGACGGAATGGGCGTCGTGGAAGTCAAACCGCTCATGGCTGCCTCGAATCGGTCATGCGTTGAATTTCCTCGCGCACCGCATTGTGCAGCAGCGAGGCCTGCGCCGCGCGCGAGCGCAGCAGCGCCTCGGACACGCTGCGCTGGCGCGGCGCCCACACGGGCTGCGGGAAATGGGCATCGTTGGAAAAGCGCGGAATCACGTGCCAGTGCACGTGCGGCACCATGTTGCCGAGGCTCGCGAGATTCACCTTGTTCGGCTGCATCACGCGGCGCACGGCCCGCTCGACCGCGTAGACCACGCGCATCAGGTGTGCCCGCTCGGGCTCGCCGAGATCCGAGAACTCGGCCACGTGCGCGCCCCAGATCACCCGGCAGAAACCCGGGTAGTCGTGCTCGCCCGTCGCGAGCACGACGCGCAGCGCCTCGTCCTGCCAGAGCACCTCGCCGCCGTCTTCACGGCAAAACACGCATTCCATCGTCGCTCCCATGTGGACCGGCGCCGGCATGGCTGCGCCGGCGCCCGCTCATTTCCGGCCCGGTCGGGCGGTCGTCATGCCCGCATTAGACCAGCACGCGCTCGATCCCGCCATGGTTCGCCCGTGCGACGTAGTCGGCCATCCAGTTCTCGCCGAGCACCTGGCGGGCGATTTCGACCACGATGTAGTCGGCTTCGAGGTTCGCGTCCTCGTTGTAGCGCGACAGGCCCTGCAGGCACGACGGGCAGCTCGTCAGGATCTTCACGTCCGGCCCGTTCGCCCCCGCGGCCGCCGGCGCGTCGCCCGCCACCACCGGGATCGCGCGCAGCTTCGCGGCGCCCTTGCGGATCTCTTCTTCCTTGCGGAAGCGAACCTGCGTGGACACGTCCGGTCGCGTGACCGCGAGCGTGCCCGATTCGCCGCAGCAGCGGTCGTTCTTCTCGATCCTGTAGCCGTCCTTCTCCGAGCCCATCAGCTCGTTGACCAGCTTGACCGGATCCATCGTCTTGATCGGCGTGTGGCACGGGTCGTGATACATGTAGCGCGTGCCCGTCACGCCGTCGAGCTTCATCCCCTTCTCCAGCAGGAACTCGTGGATGTCGATGATCCGGCAGCCCGGGAAGATCTTGTCGAATTCATACCCGGCGAGTTGGTCGTAGCACGTGCCGCACGACACGACCACCGTCTTGATGTCCAGGTAGTTCAGCGTGTTCGCGACCCGGTGGAACAGCACGCGGTTGTCCGTGACGATCTTCTCGGCCTTGTCGTACTGGCCCGAGCCGCGCTGCGGATAACCGCAGCACAGGTAGCCCGGCGGCAGCACCGTCTGCACGCCGGCTTCCCACAGCATCGCCTGCGTAGCCAGCCCGACCTGCGAGAACAGCCGCTCCGAGCCGCAGCCCGGGAAGTAGAACACCGCTTCCGAATCGACGGTCGTCGACTTCGGGTTGCGGATGATCGGCACGATCTTGTTGTCCTCGATGTCCAGCAGCGCGCGCGCCGTCTTCTTCGGCAGGTTGCCCGGCATCTTCTTGTTCACGAAGTGGATCACCTGCTCGACCGCGGGCGGCTTGCCGGTCGTCGCCGGCGGGTGCTGCGTCTGCTTCGTCACGACCTTCTTCAGCATGTCGTTCGCGAAGCGCTGCACCTTGTAGCCCACGCCCATCATCACGCCGCGCGCGAGGTTGATCGTCTGCGGATTGGTCGCGTTCAGGAAGAACATGCCCGCCGCATTGCCGGCGTTGAACTTCTTCTTGCCCATCTTGCGCAACAGGTTGCGCATGTTCATCGTGACGTCGCCGAAGTCGATCTTCACCGGGCACGGCGTCGCGCACTTGTGGCACACCGTGCAGTGGTCGGCCACGTCGTTGAACTCGTCCCAGTGCTTGATCGACACGCCGCGGCGCGTCTGTTCCTCGTACAGGAACGCCTCGACCAGCAGCGACGTCGCGAGGATCTTGTTGCGCGGGCTGTACAGCAGGTTCGCGCGCGGCACGTGGGTCGCGCACACCGGCTTGCACTTGCCGCAGCGCAGGCAGTCCTTCACCGAATCGGCGATCGCGCCGATGTCGGACTGCTGCATGATCAGCGACTCGTAGCCCATCAGCCCGAAGCTGGGCGTGTACGCGTTGCGCAAATCGGCGCCGTCGAGCAGCTTGCCCTTGTTGAAGCGGCCGTTCGGGTCGACGCGCTGCTTGTACGCGCGGAATTCGGCGATCTCGTCGTCGGTCAGGAACTCGAGCTTCGTGATGCCGATCCCGTGCTCGCCGGAAATCACGCCGTCGAGCGAGCGCGCGAGCGTCATGATGCGTGCGACGGCCGCATGCGCGTCCTGCAGCATCTCGTAATTGTCGGAGTTGACCGGGATGTTCGTGTGGACGTTGCCGTCGCCCGCGTGCATGTGCAGCGCGACGAACACGCGCCCGCGCAGCACGCGCTTGTGGATCGCCTGCGCTTCGTCGAGGATCGGCTTGAACGCGCCGCCGTTGAAGATCGCGCGCAGTTCCGCGCGGATCTCCTGCTTCCACGAGATGCGGACCGTGCGGTCCTGCGTGACGTGGAACACGGTCGCGCCCGGCTGTTCGTCCGCGCGATCCGCGAATTTCTCGGCGAGCGCCTCGTAGCCGAGCTGCACCAGGTAGTGCTGCGCCTCGCGCAGCGGCTGGTCGAGCCGGTCGCGCACGAACTCCCAGCGCGCCCGCACGCGCTTGAGCAGCTCGAGCGCCTGCTGCACGCGGTCTTCCAGCAGCTCCGCGCTCGGGATCTCGTTCGCGTCGTCGGTCTTGCCGAGCGGCAGGTTGCCGCCGCGGAAGAACGCCTCGAGCGCGTCGACGAGCTGCAGCTTGTTCTTCAGCGACAGCTCGATGTTGATCCGCTCGATGCCGTCGGTGTACTCGCCCATCCGGTTCAGCGGGATGACGACGTCCTCGTTGATCTTGAACGCGTTCGTATGCTTCGCGATCGCGGCCGTGCGGCTGCGATCGAGCCAGAAGCGCTTGCGCGCCTCCGCGCTGACCGCGACGAAGCCTTCGCCGCTCTTGCCGTTCGCCATCCGGATCACTTCGGACGTCGCCTGTGCGACCGCATCGGCATCGTCGCCGACGATATCGCCGATCAGCACCATCTTCGGGAATGCATTGCGCTTGCTCTTGGTCGCATAGCCGACCGCGCGCAGGTAGCGCTCGTCGAGGTGCTCGAGGCCCGCGAGGATCGCGCCGCCCTGCTTCGACGTCTCGAACAGGTAGTCCTTGATCTCGACGATGCTCGGAATCGCCTCGCGCGCCTGGCCGAAGAATTCGAGGCAGACGGTGCGCGTGTGCGCGGGCATCTTGTGCAGCACCCAGCGCGCGGACGTAATGAGCCCGTCGCAGCCTTCCTTCTGCACGCCCGGCAGGCCGGCGAGGAACTTGTCGGTCACGTCCTTGCCGAGCCCTTCCTTGCGAAAGCGCCGGCCTTCGATCTCGAGCATCTCGGTCTTCAGCAGCTTCTCGCCCGGCGCGTACGCGCCGTCGAACCACTTCAGCTCGAAGCGCGCGACCGCGATGTCGTGGATCTTGCCCTGGTTGTGCTCGTGGCGCGTGACTTCCAGCCAGTTGCCGTCCGGGTCGACCATTCGCCACCACGCCAGGTTGTCGAGCGCGGTGCCCCACAGCACGGCCTTCTTGCCGCCCGCGTTCATCGCGACGTTGCCGCCGATGCACGATGCGTCGAGCGAGGTCGGATCGACCGCGAACACGTAGCCGGCCGCTTCGGCCGCCTCGGTCACGCGGCGCGTGACGACGCCCGCGCCGGAGAAGATCGTCGGCACCTTGTGCGCGACGCCCGGCAGTTCGGTCAGCTCGACCGCGCCGAGCTGTTCGAGCTTTTCGGTGTTGATCACCGCGGAGAACGGCGTGAGCGGCACCGCGCCGCCCGTGTAGCCGGTGCCGCCGCCGCGCGGGATCACCGTCAGGCCGAGCTCGAAGCACGCCTTGACCAGCGCGGCGATCTCGGCTTCGGTATCGGGGGTCAGCACGACGAACGGGTATTCGACGCGCCAGTCGGTCGCGTCGGTCACGTGCGACACGCGCGACAGCCCGTCAAAGCGGATGTTGTCCTTCTGCGTGCAGCGGCCGAGCGCCTTGGTCGCGCGGCGGCGCAGCTCGGCCATCTTGTCGAATTCGTCCGCGAACTCGTCGACCGCGCGCTGCGCGGCGCTCTCGAGCATCTCGACGCGCGATGCGCGTTCGCGGCCGGCGTCGTCGCGGTGCTCGGTGAGATCCGCGCTGCGGCGCTTGCCGATCTCGGTCAGGCGGTGGTTCAGCGCCTCGATCAGCAGCGCGCGGCGCTTCGGGTTGTCGAGCAGGTCGTCCTGCAGGTACGGGTTGCGACGCACGACCCAGATGTCGCCGAGCACTTCATACAGCATCCGTGCCGAGCGGCCCGTGCGGCGCTCGGCGCGCAGCTCGTCGAGCACCGACCACGCCTCCTCGCCGAGCAGGCGGATCACGATCTCGCGATCCGAGAAGGACGTGTAGTTGTAGGGAATCTCGCGCAAGCGGGGCGCGGGGTCGGCGGCGACGGCGGCGGCCGCGCCATGCGGATCGAAAACTTGTGGTGCGTTCATGTTCGGACGACTCGGAGGGCCGATACCCCGTGCACGGGCGTCGGCAAGCGCGTGGGCGCAATCTTGGGGAAATCTGTTCTGTTACCAGGCGTGCGGCTGTCCTTCATGGGGCCGGAGCGGGCGACTCGCCCCTCCTGGCCGGCGACAGGGCCTGGCGGCACTCGGAACCATCAGCACGATCGCGCGCGGCGCGCGTGCCGTTCGGCCGCGGGGCTGGCTGCGCGCGGCGTCGGCTTCAACGGTGCGATCCGAGGGTGCCTCTGCATCTTCCGAATCCTTGATTCAAAACGGAATTCTAACCCATGATCGGGCCGCCCGTGACACGCCGGACAGGTCGTGGGGCTATCGCCGCGCGCCGCGCCGGGCGGGGTTCGGCGCGGTTTCGTGCGACCATTCGCCGTCCGTCCGGTCGGTAACCATGCGGTTAAGCCGATAAAAAATCTCGCCCGGCGACGCCCCCCCCTGCCGGCACGCGCGCACGGTCGCCCGCAATCGCCCGCCCGGCATGCCGCTTGCGTGCGGGCGGACCCTTGGCGCTATCATTGACCCTTTACCGTCTGCATCCGCACTGCACGCGAGCGCCCATGGCATCCCACGATTACCTGAAGAAAATCCTCACCGCGCGCGTCTACGACGTCGCGATCGAGACGGAACTCGAACCGGCCCGCAACCTGTCGGCCCGGCTGCGCAACGCCGTTTACCTGAAGCGCGAGGACAACCAGCCGGTGTTCTCGTTCAAGCTGCGCGGCGCGTACAACAAGATGGCGCACATTCCGGCGGACGCGCTCGCGCGCGGCGTGATTACCGCGTCGGCCGGCAACCACGCGCAGGGCGTCGCGTTCTCGGCGGCGCGGATGGGCGTCAAGGCCGTGATCGTCGTGCCCGTCACGACGCCGCAGGTGAAGGTCGACGCGGTGCGCGCGCACGGCGGGCCGAGCGTCGAGGTGATCCAGGCGGGCGAATCGTACAGCGATGCGTACGCGCACGCGGTCAAGGTCCAGCAGGAGCGCGACCTCACGTTCGTCCACCCGTTCGACGATCCGTACGTGATCGCCGGCCAGGGCACGATCGCGATGGAGATCCTGCGCCAGCACCAGGGCCCGATCCACGCGATCTTCGTGCCGATCGGCGGCGGCGGGCTCGCCTCCGGCGTCGCCGCGTACGTGAAGGCGGTGCGCCCGGAGATCAAGGTGATCGGCGTGCAGGCCGAGGATTCGTGCGCGATGGCGCAGTCGATCGACGCGGGCGAGCGCATCGAGCTGAGCGAAGTGGGCCTGTTCGCGGACGGCACCGCGGTGAAGCTCGTCGGCGAGGAAACCTTCCGGCTGTGCCGCGAGCTCCTCGACGGCGTCGTGACGGTCAACACCGACGCGCTGTGCGCGGCGATCAAGGACGTGTTCCAGGACACGCGCAGCGTGCTCGAGCCGTCCGGCGCGCTCGCGGTCGCGGGCGCGAAGCTGTACGCGGAACGCGAAGGCATCGAGAACCGGACGCTCGTCGCGGTCACGTCCGGCGCGAACATGAACTTCGACCGGATGCGCTTCGTCGCCGAACGCGCGGAAGTGGGCGAGGCACGCGAAGCCGTGTTCGCGGTCACGATCCCCGAGGAACGCGGCAGCTTCAAGCGCTTCTGCTCGTTGGTCGGCGATCGCAACGTCACCGAGTTCAACTACCGGATCGCCGATGCGCAATCCGCGCACATCTTCGTCGGCGTGCAGATCCGCCGTCGCGACGAATCGGCGGAGATCGCCGCGAACTTCGAATCGCACGGCTTCAAGAGCGTCGACCTGACGCACGACGAGCTGTCGAAGGAACACATCCGCTACATGGTCGGCGGCCGCTCGCCGCTCGCGCTCGACGAGCGCCTGTTCCGCTTCGAATTCCCGGAACGGCCGGGCGCGCTGATGAAGTTCCTGTCGTCGATGGCGCCGGACTGGAACATCAGCCTGTTCCACTACCGCAACCAGGGCGCGGACTACAGCTCGATCCTCGTCGGGCTGCAGGTGCCGCAGGCCGATCGCGCCGAGTTCGAACGCTTCCTCGCGGCGCTCGGCTATCCGTATGTCGAAGAGAGCGCCAACCCGGCTTACCGCCTCTTCCTGTCGTAAAGGCGTCACACGATGAATCCCGAACATTCCCCGCTCGGCAAGGCCACCGTCTACGCGACGCAGTACGACGCGTCGCTGCTGTTCCCGATCCCGCGCGCCGGCGCGCGCGAGCAGCTCGGCATCACGTCGGCGCTGCCGTTCTTCGGCACCGACATCTGGAACGCGTACGAACTGTCGTGGCTCAACGCGCGCGGCAAGCCGCAAGTCGCGATCGCGACGTTCTACGTGCCGGCCGAATCGCCGAACATCGTCGAATCGAAGTCGTTCAAGCTGTATCTCGGTTCGTTCGCGCAGTCGAAGTTCGACTCGGTCGACGCGGTGCGCGACGTGCTGAAGCGCGACGTGTCGGCCGCGTGCGGCGCGAGCGTCTCGGTGCAACTGGTGTCGGCGCACGATTTCCGCAAGCTGGAAATGGACGAGCTCGACGGGCTGTCGCTCGACCGGCTCGATCTCGACACCGACGTGTACGAACCCGATCCGTCGCTGCTGTCGGCCGCCGAGGACGAAGCGCCGGTCGAGGAGACGCTCGTGTCCGACCTGCTGCGCTCGAACTGCCCGGTCACGGGCCAGCCCGACTGGGGCAGCGTGCAGATCC
Organism: Burkholderia sp. MSMB1826; assembly: GCF_001526325.1. NCBI lineage: Bacteria > Pseudomonadati > Pseudomonadota > Betaproteobacteria > Burkholderiales > Burkholderiaceae > Burkholderia > Burkholderia sp. MSMB1826. The sequence continues at coordinate 31,848 of NZ_LOYN01000013.1, read as the reverse complement.
ACTACGTCGGGCCGCAGATCGACCACGCGGGGCTGCTGCGCTACATCATCTCGTTCCGCAATCACACGGGCTTCCACGAGCAGTGCGTCGAGCGGATCTTCCTCGACATCCTGCATGCGTGCAAACCGGTGAAGCTCGCGGTGTATGCGCGCTATACGCGCCGCGGCGGGCTCGACATCAATCCGTTTCGCACCAATTACAACCAGCCGATGCCGGATAACGCGCGGACCGCGCGGCAGTGAAGCCCGCCGGGACCGTTCGCCCGCCCCTTCCGGGCGGCGGACGGCCCGGGTTCATCGTTGCGCCGGGCGCTGCGGGAGGATTTCCACCAAGCGCAGCAGGTAGCCGTCGGGGTCTTGCACCAGCATCTCGATCTGGCCGTGCTCGATGTCGTCCTGCCGATACCAGGATGTTCGCGGTCCGACGAACAGCGCCACGCCCGCGGCGACGATCCGGTCATGGATCGGGCCGATCGAATCGACCTCGATCTGCAGGTTGATCCCTCGCCCGAACGGCGGCTCCATCGGGCCTGTCAGCCAGCTTTCCGGGCGCTGCTGCTCGAGCATCAGCTGAGCCCCTCCGAGCTCGAGGTACGCGAATCCATCTTCCGGACGCTCGAAGCGGATCCCGAACCCCAGCACGTCACGATAGAAGCGCACGCTTGCGGCAAGGTCCGAGCAGATCAGCTCCGGCACCAGCGCAGCCCATTCCATACATGTCCTTTCGGTCGTCCATGCCGCACGTTACACGAACGAGCTGCATGCGTTGCAACGGTTGCAGCCGCGCGACGGCCCGGAGTCCGTCGGACCGCGCCCGGAAATGACGAAACGGGCTCGTTGCCACTCGCACCGAGCCCGTTGCGTATCGATTCGCCGCGGCGGGATTACTTCGCCGGCGCCTTGTAAGCGATGCAATCGACCTCGACCTTGCAGTCGATGACCATGCTCGACTGCACGCACGCGCGAGCCGGCGGGTTCTCGCCGAAGTACGAAATGAACACCTTGTTGAACGACGCGAAATCGCGCGCGTCGTCGAGCCACACGCCGCAGCGCACGACGTGCTCGAGGCCGTAGCCGGCTTCCTTCAGGATCGCGATCACGTTCTCGATCGCCTGCTTCGACTGCGTGACGATTCCGCCTTCGACGACCTCGCCGTTCACCATCGGCGTCTGGCCCGACACGTACAGCCAGCCGTCCGCCTCGACCGCCCGCGCGAACGGCATCACCTGGCCGCCGGTCCCCTTCGCTTCGCCTACGCCATATCGCTTCATCGTTTCACTCCTCGTGTGTCGACCCGAGTTGGCGCTGCGGCGCTGACTCCGGTCCCATGCAACGCTCGGTTGCGGATACGCGCGCCGGCTGCTGCGGCGCGCATGGAAGATCGGGATGCGCGCGTTCAGAACGCCGCATCGGCACTGGCCGGCACGCGCTCGCCGCGCGCGACGAAACCGCCGGCGCGCTCGCCGGTCGGCTGGCCGTTTTCATAAGTCAGCACGCCGTTCACCCACACGGCGTCGATCCCGTGCGCGGGCTGCTGCGGCTTGTCGAACGTCGCGGCGTCGATCACGCGCGCCGGATCGAACAGCACGAGATCGGCGTGGTAGCCGACGTGCACCTCGCCGCGGCGCGCGAGCCCGAAGCGGCGCGCGGACAACGACGTCATCTTGCGGATCGCCTCCTCGAGCGGCAGCAGGTTCGTGTCGCGCACGTAGTGGCCGAGCACGCGCGGAAACGCGCCCCACAACCGCGGATGCGGCAGCGGATCGTTCGGCAGCCCGTCGGAGCCGACCATCGTCGCCGGATGCGACAGGATGCGGCGCACGTCGTCCTCGGACATGTTGTGGTACACGGCGCCCGCCGGGCGAATGCGCTGCGCGGCCTCCTGCTCGGTCACGCCCCAGTCGGCGGCGATCGCCTTCAGCAGCTTGCCCGCGACTTCCGGGTGCGGCTCCGACCACGTGATCGTGATGTCGATGTCGCCCGTCACCTGTTTCAGGTCGAGCGTCGACGAACTGCGGCTGTACGGATAGCAGTCGCAGCCGACCGGCTGATAACGGCGCGCGCCTTCGAGCGACGCGAGCACCTCGGTGCTGCGCCCCCAGTTCGACGGGCCCGCGCATTTCAGGTGCGAGATCACGACCGGCACCTGCGCGTGGCGGCCGACGCGATAGGCCTCGTCCATCGCATCGAGGATCGCGTCGAATTCGGTGCGCATGTGCGTCGTGTACAGCGCGCCGGCTTTGGCGAGCGGCTCGGCGAGCGCCATCACTTCCTCGGTCGGCGCGGCGAACGCGGAGCCGTATGCGAGACCCGACGACAGGCCGAGCGCGCCGTTCGCGAGCGCCTCCTCGAGCTGCGCGCGCATGCCGGCGATCTCGCCATCGGTCGCCGCGCGGTCGAGGCGGTCCATCTGGTTGTTGCGCAGCGCCGTATGGCCGACGAGCGCCGCGACGTTCACGGCCGGGCGCGCATCGTTCACGGCCGCGACGTAAGCGGCGAAGCTCGGGTACCGGAACGCGCCGCGCTCGCCGAGCAGGTTCATCGGGTCGGGCGGATCGCCCGCGAGCGTCACCGGCGATGCGCTGATCCCGCAGTTGCCGACGATCACGGTCGTCACGCCCTGCGAGATCTTCGGGATCATCTCCGGCGCACGGATCACGTGCGTGTCGTCGTGCGTGTGCACGTCGACGAAACCCGGCGCCAGCGCACGGCCGTTCGCGTCGACGACGGTCTCGGCGAGCCAGTTCGACAGGTTGCCGATCGCCGCGATCAGGCCGTTGCGGATCGCGACGTCGCGCGTGACGGGCGGCGCGCCGGTGCCGTCGTACAGTTGCGCGCCGACGATCAGCGTATCGGCCGCTTCGGGATGCGAATGCATGGTCAGTCTCCTACCGGTTGACGGTCTCCGCCGCCGCGGTGCGCATCGAGCGCGTGCTTGATGCGGCGCAGCGATTCCCGGCCCGCATCGCCGAGCCGCAATGCGACGCCGGTGACGAGCACGTCGATCGCCATCATCATCGCGTAGCGCGATGTCGAAGGCTTGTAAATGAAATCGGTTTCGAAGGCGACGACGGGAATCAGATGATCGGCGAGCGTCGCGAGCGGCGACGCCGGCGCGGTGATCGCGATCAGCTTCGCGCCGTAGCGCTTCGCGAGCCGGCAGCTCTCGAGCAGCTCGGGCACGCGCCCGCTCACCGACAACGCGACGACGACGGTGTCGCTCGCCAGCGTCGCGGCCACCATCCGCTGCAGCAGGCTGTCCTGGTAGCTCGCGACCGGCCGGCCGAACCGCACGAGCCGGAAGCGCAGCTCGTCGGCAAGGGCGGTCGAGCCGCCGCCCTGCCCGTACACGTAGGTCATTTTCGCGCCGGCGAGCAAGTCGGCCGCCGCGTCGAACGACGTGTTGCGCAGCAGTTGGTGGTTGTGCGCGAGCGCCACGCGAATCTCGTCGTAGACCATCGACGCGGGGCTCGTGTCGTCGGCCGGCGCGTCGTCGGACGGCATCAGAAAGCGCTGGCCGACGGCCGCCGCCTGCGCGACGAGCACCTTCAACTCGCGCACGTCGCGGCAGCCGACGGCCTTCGCGAAACGCGTGACCGTCGCGACGCTGACCTCCGCGTCGCGCGCGAGCGCGCCGATGCTCGCATGCGCGGCGCGCGCCAGATCGGCGAGGATGAACGCGGCGACCTTGCGCTCGGCTTCGCGCAGCTCGGGCGCGCATTCGGCGATCCGCGCGACGATGTCGAGGACCGGCGGCGCGGCCTGAGCCGAATGGGGCTCGGCGGCAGGCGAAGCGGGCGGGGAGGCGGGCGTATTCATCGGCGGAAAAGGGTGCGAAGCTGGATGTTATTAAATAACATCACCGCGCCGATGCTACTTTCTGTACCATCTGCATGTCAACTTCAGTGCAATGCATAGTGATGATGGAGCGGGATGACATGAAAGTTACAAACTATCAGGAAGCGACGATCGATCCGTTCGGCAAGGGCCTGGGCAATCTGCCGAGCGCGAGCGTGCCGCTCGGCGACGCGGGCCGGCTCGAATGGAACCTGCTCGCGGAAGACGTCAGCCTGCCGGCCGCCGTGCTTTACGCGGATCGCGTCGAGCACAACCTGAACTGGATGCAGGCGTTCGTGCAGAAATACGGCGTCAAGTTCGCGCCGCACGGCAAGACGACGATGGCGCCGCAACTGTTCCGCCGCCAGCTCGACGCCGGCGCGTGGGGCATCACGCTCGCGACCGCGCACCAGACGCAGGCCGCGTATCACGGCGGCGTGCGGCGCGTGCTGCTCGCGAATCAGCTGGTCGGCCGCCAGAACATGACGATCGTCGCGGGGCTGCTGTCCGATCCCGATTTCGAGTTCTTCTGTCTCGTCGATTCCGCGGACAGCGTCGATCAGCTCGGCCGCTTCTTCGGCGACGCGAAGAAATCGCTGAACGTGCTGATCGAGCTCGGCGTGCCGGGCGGCCGCGCGGGCGTGCGCGACGCCGCGCAACGCGAGGCGGTGCTGGCCGCGATCGCGCGCTATCCGGACACGCTGAAGCTGGCCGGCATCGAGCTCTATGAAGGCGTGCTGAAAGAGGAAGGCGAGATTCGCGCGTTCCTGCAGCAGGCGGTCGCGCTCACGCGCGAGCTGGCCGAAGCCGGCCGCTTCGCGCGCACGCCGGCGATCCTGTCCGGCGCCGGTTCGGCGTGGTACGACGTGGTCGCGGAAGAATTCAAGAAGGCGTCCGACGCGGGCTTCGCGGAAGTCGTGCTGCGTCCGGGCTGCTACCTGACGCACGATGTCGGCATCTACAAGAAGGCGCAGACCGACGTGTTCGCGCGCAATCCGATCGCCCGCTCGATGGGCGAAGGGCTGCTGCCGGCGCTGCAGCTGTGGGCGTACGTGCAGTCGGTGCCGGAGCAGGATCGCGCGATCGTCGCGCTCGGCAAGCGCGATGCGGCGTTCGACGCGGGCCTGCCGGAGCCGGCGCGCCACTTTCGTCCGGGCCGCGACACCGCGCCGCGCGACGTCGCCGCCGCCGAAGGCTGGGCCGTCACCGGGATGATGGACCAGCACGCGTACCTGCAGATCCCGCCGGGCGCGGACGTGAAGGTCGGCGACATGGTCGCGTTCGACATCTCGCATCCGTGCCTGACGTTCGACAAGTGGCGCCAGGTGCTCGTGCTCGATCCGCAATTCCGCGTGACGGAAGTCATCGAAACCTTCTTCTGACGCACGCCGCGCGCGGCGCCGCCCCGCCGCTCGCGCGGGCGGCCGTCACGCGCGCTTCAATCTGCCGGAGTACACTGCGCTTTCGTCCTCGGGCCCCGTCGTCGCCGTCGTGCACGGCGCGACCGGGCCTTCAACGCTGCTTCACTGGAGAAAGCCATGGCCGCGAAGAAGATCCTGTTCCTGACCGGCGATTTCGCCGAAGACTACGAAACGATGGTACCGTTCCAGGCGCTGCAGGCCGTCGGCCACCACGTCGACGCAGTCTGTCCGGGCAAGCGCGCGGGCGACAAGATCAAGACCGCGATCCACGATTTCGAAGGCGACCAGACCTACACCGAGAAACCCGGCCACCAGTTCACGCTGAATGCGGCGTTCGACGACGTCGACGCGGCGCGCTACGACGCGCTCGCGATCGCGGGCGGCCGTGCGCCGGAGTACCTGCGACTCGATCCGAAGGTGATTTCGCTCGTGCGCGAGTTCGCCGAAGCCGGCAAGCCGATCGCGGCGATCTGCCACGCGGCGCAACTGCTTGCGGCCGCCGACGTGATCCGCGGCAAGCGCATTTCTGCGTACCCGGCCTGCGCGCCGGAAGTGAAGCTCGCGGGCGGCGAATACGCGGACATCCCGGTCGACGCGGCCGTGACCGACGCGCCGTTCGTCACCGCGCCCGCGTGGCCCGCGCATCCGGCGTGGCTTGCGCAGTTCCTCGCGCTGCTCGGCACGCGCATCGAGCTGTAAACCCGCATTCGATCGGAAGGAAATGAAGCGGCGGCCGGCGGCGCCGACGTACCGCCCGGCGCCGCACGTCAACGCGCGTCCGGCGTCGACCCGACGTCCGCGATCCGCGATTCCAGCATCGCGAGCGCACCCGACAGCGCATTCAGCACGTCGTCCGGCAGTTGCGCCATCGTCTGTTCGAGAAACGCCTTGCGGCGCGGCAGGCATGCATCGAACGCCGCGCGGCCTGCGTCCGTCAGCGTGACGTTGGTCACGCGGTTGTCGCGCGCGTCCGATTCGCGTTCGATCCAGCCGAGCGCGTCGAGCGACTTCAACTGGCGCGTGAGCGCGCCCGGATCGATGCGCAGCACTTCGACGAGCTTCTTCTGCGACGAATGCCCGTCCATCGTGTGCAGCGCGACCATGATGCGCCAGCGCGGCATCGGCTGCCCGACGTGCGCTTCGAACGCGGTCATGAACGCGCGATACGTGCGTCCGAATTGCTGCAATATCGCGACGCGGTCCTGTTCTTCCATGCGCTGATTTCGTTCCGGTGAATCGTTGAGTCGTCGAATCGCCCGATCGCCCGATCGGTCAATCGGCCGCGACGTGCGGTTCGATCTTGCGCCGCAGCGCGATCGGCGGCACGCGGCGGCACTGCCATACCGACACCACGGCGACGAGCGCCGCCATCGCGACACCCAGGTGAATCGCGCCGACCAGCGATTCGCGGGCCGCTTCCAGCAGCAGCGCGCCATTATGCCCGGCACGCGTCAACTCCGCGACGAGACCGCCCTGCGCCGCGCGATCGATCAGGATCTGCGGATCGGCGAGCCGCGCGTGCCACTGCATCGCGTGGTCGGCCGACAGCGCGCTGCGCACGCCGCTCGAATACATCTGGTTGACGAGCGTGCCCGTGAGCGCGGTGCCGAGCATCCCGCCGACCATCCGTAGCGACTGCAGCAGCGCCGTCGCGATGCCGAGGTGTTCGCGGCCGGCCGTCTGCTGCGCGAACACGGTGAGGTTCGGCAGCACGAAGCCGAGCCCGATGCCGCCCGCGACCATCAGCGCCATCAGCATCCAGGTCGGCGTCGTGTGGGTCGCCACGACGATGCCCGCGCACGCGGTCGCGAACAGCACGAAGCCGACGTGCAGCATCGCGTTCGGATGGCGGATGCGCGTGACGACGCGGCCGTTCATGATGCTGCCGATCGTGATGAACACGACGAGCGGCGTGATCACGAGCCCGGCCTCCTTCGGCGACATCCCGAAGCCGCCCTGGAACAGCAGCGGCGCGTAGAACAGCAGCGAGAACATCGAGAAACCGGCGAGGATCGCCAGCACGAACAGCGCCGACAGCGCGCGATTGCCGAACATGTCGAACGGCAGGATCGGCTGCGCGCAGCGTTTCTCCCAGTGCCACAGGGCGACGCCGGCCGCGACCGCGACGACGAGCAGCAGCGACGCCCAGCTCGCGACGCCGTACTTCGGCAGCCATTCGACGAACAGTTGCAGCGAGCCGAGCGACAGCGCGATCAGCAGCGCGCCCGGCCAGTCGAGCCGCATCTTGCGATCGTGCTCGACGTGGCGCAGGTGCGGCAGGTAGCGCCACACGAAGATCAGCGACAGGATGCCGATCGGCAGGTTCACGTAGAACACGGAGCGCCAGCCGAACGACTGGGTCAGAAACCCGCCGAGCGACGGCCCGACCGCGTTCGCGATGCCGAACGCGGAACTCATCAGCACCTGCCAGCGCAGCCGCACGACGGAATCGGGGAACAGGTCGGGAATGCACGCGAACGCGGTGCCGACCAGCATCCCGCCGCCGATCCCCTGCAGCCCGCGCGCGAGCACGAGGTACAGCATGTCGTTGGCCATCCCGCACAGCACCGACGCGCCGGTGAACACGACGATCGACGCGATCACGAACGGCTTGCGGCCGTAATAGTCGCCGAGCCGGCCGAAGATCGGCACCGTGATCACGGAACTGAGCAGGTACGAGGTCGCGACCCACGCGTACAGGTCGAAGCCGCGCAGTTCGGCGACGATGGTCGGCAGCGCGGTGCCGACGACCGTCTGGTCCAGCGCGACCAGCATGGTGACGAACGAGATCCCGATCATCGCCAGCAGCGATTCGCGGAACGGCAGGACTTGCCCGCTCGAATGGTGGGCGGCAGTATGGACGGCCATTTTTTGTCGATGCAACGTTTGCCGGGTCAAAGAATCTCAAAATTCTAGCATGCCGGAGTAATCTAGGTCGGCGATGGTTCAGGGCCTCGTTCACGCAAAGGAGAAAGATGGAACCGATTTCAATCACCCCCGCCGCGACGCTGTCGCCGGAGGATCGGGACGCGCTGCGGCGCGCGAAGCAGGTACTGGAAAGCCCGTCGCTGACGATGAAGCTGACGGGTGTGCTCGGCGCGCCGGTCGAGAAAATGATCGCGCGGCTGCCGGATTTCGCGACCGGCAAGATCAACGATGCGACGCAGCTTGCGCTGCGCAAGTGCCTGAACATCGCGCTGCGCACGCTCGGCAAGCCGCCGTCGCCGGACGCCGAGCCCGAGAAGCCGAGCAACCTGCTGCACAAGCTCGCAGTCGCGACGACCGGCGCGGCGGGCGGCGCGTTCGGCTTTCTCGCGCTGCCGGTCGAGCTGCCGGTGACGACCACGCTGATCTTCCGCTCGGTGTGCGACATCGCGCGCAGCGAGGGCGAGAACCTGACGTCGGTCGATACGCAGTTGCAATGCCTGGCCGTGCTCGGCATGGGCGGCAATCCGGACAAGCAGGAGGAGGACGCCGATCTCGGCTATTTCGTGCTGCGCGGCGCGCTCGCGCAGGCGATCTCGAAGGCGTCGTCGGACATCACCGCGAAAGGCATCGCCGCGCACAGCTCGGCGGCCGTGTTCAAGCTCGTGCAGACGGTGGCGTCGCGCTTCTCGGTGCAGGTGACCGAGCAGATGGCCGCGAAGTCGATCCCGGCGATCGGCGCCGTGCTCGGCGCGACCGTCAACACGCTGTTCATCGACCACTTCCAGCAGATGGCGCACGGCCACTTCACCGTGCGCCGGCTCGAACGCAAGTACGGCTCGGTGGCCATCAAGGCCGCCTATCAGGCGATCGACGCCTCGCCGACGCGCTGAACCGCGCGCTCGACCGCGACGCGGCGCAGAAATGCGGCCGCGCGATCGAGCGCGTCGCGCGCTTCCGGCACCATCGGCGCGTACAGCTGCCACACGTGCGGCATGTCGGGCCACACCTCGATCTCCACCGCCACGCCGGCCGCCTTCGCCTTCTCGGCGACGCGGCGCGAATCGTCGAGCAGCACCTCGGTGCTGCCGACCTGGATGTACAGCGGCGGCAGGCCCGCCAGATCCGCATAGAGCGGCGATGCGTACGGATGGGTCGCCGGCTCGTCGCCGAGATACAGCTTCGCGGCCTTCGGCAGCGCCGCGGCCGCGAACATCGGATCGCGGCCGTCGTTGCCGCGCATCGTGTCGCCGGTACCGGCCAGGTCGGTCCACGGCGAGAACAGGATCGCGCCGGCCGGCAGCGGCTCGCCGCGATCGCGCAACGCGACGAGCGTCGCGAGCGCGAGGCCGCCGCCCGCCGAATCGCCGCCGAACACGATCGACTCGGGCGGCGTACCGAGCGCCAGCAGTTGCCGGTACGCGGCGAGCGCATCGTCGAGCGCGGCCGGGAAGCGGTTCTCGGGCGCGAGCCGGTAGTCGAGCGAGAACGAACGCACGCCCGCGCGCTTCGTCAGGCCGAACACCAGCGGCCGGTGAGTTTTCGTCGAACAGAAGTAGTAACCGCCGCCGTGGAAATACAGCAGCGTGCGGCCGGGCCCGCGCGCCGCGCCCGCGTCGGTGCGTTCGAGCCATTCGCCGCGCAGCGGCGCGTCGCCGGCGCCGTAGCACGGGCGCAGCCGGTAGCCCGACGGCGCGCGGCGCGGCACGATCATCCGCAGGTCGGTAAAGCGCCGGGCACGCGCGGGGTCGAGCACCTCGCGCGTGGTTTCCGGACGAAACTGCCAGCGCAGCAGCCAGCACGCGAACTTGCTTTGCCAACTCATCGGGCGCACTCCGTCATCGCAATGTGACGATGGTACGTGCGAACGCTCCCGCCTCGCTCGACAAGTGCCTCTATATCAAACGTCGGCGCTCAGTTCGCCGGCATCACCTGGCCGCGGATCTCGCCGGACGGGTGTTCCTTCGTGTGAATATTGAAGTACCACTTGCCGCCCATCAGGTCGGTGACCTGCGCGTCGGTGAGTTCCTTCGACCCCTTGATCGGGCTCGTCAGCTCGTCCTTCGGAACCGGCACCTGCACGCCGGCGTTCTGGCCGACCGGCGCGGGCCCGTGGAAATGCGCGGCGGTGGCCGGCCCCGTGAGGTGTTCGTAAGTGACCGTCCACCGCAGCATGTGCGTGGCCGTGTCGTAGGTGGCGGCGACGGTACCCGAACCCTTGGTCGCCGTCGGCGGAACTTCGCTCGACGGCTGCAGACTGGCGGACAGGCGCACCGTTTCGGCGGCGGCGCTACCGGCGGCCAGCACGCCCGCGCACAACGCGACCTGGAGCAAACGCAGCTTGAGCATGGATTCTCCTCGTACGACGTGGTACGCCGCCCGGGCGGCGGCGCGTCACTGGATGGTAGTCGATTGCGGTCGATCCGGGCAGCCTGCCGAAACCTGGAAGACACCTTTGCAGCATGCCCGCTCAATCCGTGCGCGGCCTTTCGCTACACTTCGTTTCACAGTTGCTTGTTTCCTTCGTCCGAAGGAGTCTGCGAGTATTCACGCGGCCGCCCGGCCGCGTTTTTTTTGCGCGCGTCCGGCGGCAAGCGGCATGCCGCGCACGAATGCGTCGCCTCCATAACTCTCCCTTCCCGCAATGCCAAGCAGAACGAATCGTTTTTCGTCCCACGCGCGTCGCGATCGGCGCGCGTGCGGACGGTTGCCGAAATCGGACCGCGTACCGTGCAGGTTGTCACGATACGTGGAATACGTTATTGCGCGAACCCGGGTCGACACGTGTTTTCCCGCGCAGGAAAATGCCGCATGTCGTCGTGACTGGAAGTGAACCGTGCCGGCCCGTCCCCCGATGCCCTGCCCGCCCCGCCCCGTCCGTGTCCGCCCGCTGCTGGCGGGTCTCTGCTCCGTCGCCGCCTTCTACGGCGCGCCCGTCGACGCGCAGGAATTCTCGCTGTTCGCCGGCCAACTGTGGGGCGGTGGCCAACGCACGTATTCGTGGGCGTTCGATTACCAGGAAGGCTTGAGCACGCACACCGCGCTCGGCTTCACGTGGTACAACGAAGGGCACATTCCGAATCACCACCGCGATGGCCAGGCGGTGCAGTTCTGGGGCCGCGTGCCGCTCGAGAACCGCCGCCTCGTGCTGTCGGCCGGCGCGGGCCCGTATCGCTACTTCGACACGGTGCCGGCCGCCGAAGGCCGCGGTTACTCGAATACCCATGGCTGGGGCGTGCTGATGAGCGTGCGGGCCGCGTACTACACGTCGCACCGCTGGATCGCGCAGCTTCAGGTCAATCGCGCACAGGTGTTCAGCGGGCCCGACACGACGTCGGTGATGTTCGGCGTCGGCTATCAACTCGATGCGCCCGACACGCCGGGCCCGCGCGACACCGCGCTGCCGCGCACGCGCAAGGTCACGAACAACGAAGTCACCGCGATGCTCGGCGAAACGATTCTCAACAGCCGCTCGTCGCCGTCGACGCTCGGCGGCAGCGTCGAATACCGGCGCGGCCTCACGCGTTCGATCGACTGGACCGCGACGTGGATGTACGAGGGCGCGAAGCAGGCGGTCCGCCGCAACGGGATCGCGTCCGAGCTGTGGCTCACGCGCGCGTTCCTGAACGACAGGGCCACGCTGTCGGCAGGCGCCGGCGCGTATTTCACCGTCAACCAGCGCAACCGCGAAGGCCAGCCGGGCCCGGGCGACGGCCGGCTCTCCGGCATCGTCTCGATCTCGGCGAGTTACCGGATCTCGCAGCGCTGGCTCACCCGCATCACGTGGAACCGCGTGGTCACGCGCTACGATCGCGACACCGACGTGATCCAGGCCGGCCTCGGCTACCGGTTCTAGCCGGGCGCACGCGTCGGGCGCGCGCCGCCCGCGTCACGCGCGATAGCCCGGATCGATCCGGTCGACGATACGCTGCAGCGCGTCGAACGCGTCCTGTCCCGCGCCATGCTTCGGATCGAAATTCAGCGAATCGCGCACGCACCCTTCGAGCACGGACGGCGCAATCGGCAGCGCATCGCCGATCGCATGCGTCGCGATCTGCACCTCGCACGCGCGATTGAGCAGCCACATCAGCGAGAACGTCTGCGCGAGCGTTGCGCCGATCGTCACGGGCCCGTGGTTGCGCAGCAGCAGCACGGGCCGTCCGCCCGCGCTCTCGACGATGCGCCGGCCCTCCTCGAGATGCACGGTGATGCCTTCGAAGTCGTGATACGCGATCTTCCCGTACAGCTGCGCCGAATAGAAATTCGAGAACGACAGGCCGTCGCGCGAACAGCACACGGCCATCGTCGGCGTCGTATGCACGTGCATCACGCAGTGCGCATCGGGCAGCGCCGCATGGATCGCGCTGTGGAACGTGAAGCCGGCCGGATTGATCGGCCAGTCGGCATGGCCGATCACGTTGCCGTCGATGTCGATCTTCACGAGGTTCGACGCGCACACCTCGCGGTAATGCAGCCCGAACGGGTTGATCAGGAAATGGCCGTCCTCGCCCGGCACGCGCAGCGAGATATGGTTGTAGATAAGCTCGGTCCAGCCGAGGATGTCGAAGATGCGGTAGGCGGCCGCGAGCTGCACACGCGCCTGCCATTCGGCTTCGGAGCAGCGCGCGGGACGCGTGAACGGCTGGTTCGGTACACGTTGCATGGGGAACTCCGGTTGCGGGGGGCGCGCGGCCCCGGGCGAGTGGCGGTGCGCATCGTCCATCGTCCGCCGGCGCCGCGCGCCGTGCGTGTCGCGCACGTGCGGCGGTACGTCGTCCGGCGCGTTCCGGCCCGCATTGTTCGACGGGGTCCGCGGCGCCTTTCACGATCGACATATCGTTGCGCACACAACCATATCACCTTTCCCCGCGCACCGGTATCGCGGGTTTTGCCGGAGCCGTTCCCGCCCTTACAACTGGTCGTCGACCGGCAGCAGCGTGAAGATGCCCGTCATCACGTTGCGCAGCAGCCCGGCATGCGGGTCGACGTGATAGGTGGTGAGCTGACCGCCTTCGGTGCCCGTCCATTCGAGCGCCGGCGGGCTGCCGTCGGTCCGCGTCGCGAGCGTGACGCGATAGCTTTCGTCCGGCTGCGTCACGCGCGCGAAGATCGCCGCGGCCTGCTGCGCGAGCACCGGGCTGTGGATCACGAGTGCGAGTTCGGTGTTCAGGTGCGCGGAACGCGGGTCGAGGTTCAGCGAGCCGATCACGAGAATCTGCCGGTCGATCACGTACGCCTTCGCATGCAGGCTCGCGCGCGAGCGCGAGCCGAACAGCCGCGCGGGCTGCTGGTCCGGCTGCGACTTGAATTCGTACAGCTCGACGCCGCGCTGCAGCAACGGCACGCGATACGGCGCATAGCCAGCCTGCACCGCGACCGCGTCGGTCGCCGCGAGCGAATTCGTCACGATCGCGACGCGCACGCCGCGCGCGGCCGTGTCGCCGAGGATTTTCACGCCGGCGTCGTGCGGCACGAAGTACGGCGAAAACGCGAGGAATTCCTTCTGCGCGCCGCGCGTCAGCTCGGCCAGCCGCTGCATCGGCGGGCTCACGTACGTGCCGGTCGGCTGCGCGACCTTGGTCGGCGCATCGACCTTGAATTCGGCCGGCGCCCATACGAGCTCGAGCTCGTCGCGCGCGATCTGCCGTGCAAGCGGCGTCGCGTTCAGCGGCTTCGCGTTGTACGGATCGGCATTCTTGCGCCAGTGATCGCGCAGCTCGTCGCGCATCGCGTCGAGATCCTTCGGATCGAACGTCTGATGATTGAGCGCACGCAACGGATAGCTGCTCGCGCTCGCCCAGTAGTCGTCGAAGCTCTTCGAGATGTCGTGCGTCACGGGGCCGGCGGCCAGCACGTCGAGATCGCGGAACTGCAGCGTCGGGCTCGCACTGAAGTATTCGTCGCCGAGATTGCGGCCGCCGACGATTGCGAGCTGGTTGTCGGCGATCATCGCCTTGTTGTGCATCCGTCGCGTGAAGCTGTCGATCCGCGTGAAGAAGTTGGCCGTGCGCTCCATCACGCCGCGCTGCGATGCGCCGAACGGGTTGAACACGCGGATCTCGATGTTCGGGTGCGTGTTCAACGCGGCCATCACGCGGTCGATATCCTTGAAGTTCAGGTCGTCGACCAGCATCCGCACGCGCACGCCGCGATCGGCCGCGTACAGCGCCGCGGCGAGCAGCAGCTTGCCGGTCGTGTCCTCGGTCGCGATGTAGTACTGCATGTCGAGCGTCTTCGTCGCCGCACGCGCGAGCGCGATGCGCATCTGCAACGCGGTGGCGCCGTCGGCCAACAGCCGGAAGCCCGACTGCCCCGGATGCGCGGCTGCCGGCGCGGCCAGCGCATCGCGCAGCGGCGTCGCGGTATCGGCCGGCAACGCGTGGGACGCGGGACGATCGAGCGAAGTGGCGGGCGGATGCGTCGCGCACGCAGCGAGCGGCAGCAGCGCGCAGACGATCAGCGCGCGGGCCTGGCGGCATGCGGCGCGCCACGATAGCGCGGCCGGTGCGCGCCGGATCAAGGACGTGAGCACGGAAGCTTCCTCGACAGTCGGATCAATGGGCACGTCATCGCCGCGGCGCGCGGCTGACAGGCGGTTCCGGTCGATTCTAGTGGGCGCCCGACGAACCGGTCAATTGGGCCGGGCCGCGCAGGCCGGGCCGCGTAGGCCGGGCCGTGAACCCTACAGTTTCGCGTCGGTCGCGGCCTCGACGGCCGCGTCGTCGTTCGCATGCGCGGAGATGGTGCCGCAAGCGGCAACGTGCATGCCGAAAAAACAAAAAACCCACGCCCGAACGAGCGTGGGTTTTTCATTTCGCGTGCCGATCGCCTGCGTCGACGACCGGCGATCCGTTGCGCAATCGGCCGCGGGATCGGTTGCGGAATCAACTGCCTTTTGCGATGCGATCCTGGATGTGCTGCGCGCGGCTCGCCGACGACGGATGCGAACTCATCATCGAGCTCTGGCCGCCGTCCATCTGCGCGAGCTTCTGGAAGCCGGTGACGAGGCCCTTCTGGCTCATGCCCTTCTGCTTCATCAGGTCGAACGAGTAGTCGTCCGCCGCGCTTTCCTGCGACTGCGAGAACTGCGCGTTGATGAACTTCTCGGTGATGTCGCCGAGCTGCGAGCTCGACAGCGCCGCCACGCCCGGCGATGCGGCGCCGGCCGCGCTGCGCGCCGCGCTCACGGCGTACGCCGTCTGCATCGCCTTCTTCGAGTGACCGAGTGCGACGTGGCCCATTTCATGGCCGATCACGCCGCGCAGCTCGTCGTCGTTCATCATGTCCATCAGGCCGCTGTACACGCGCACGCAGCCGTTGCCCATCGCCCACGCGTTGACGTCCTTGGTCAGGTAGACCTTGTAGTTGATCTTCTGGCCGTTCAGCGTCATGTCGCCGAAGCCCTTCATCACCTTCGTCAGGCGCTTCGCGTATGCGCTGTTCGGCGGCGCGATCTTCGATTCGGCGTCGCTCGACTTGCACGATTCGTTCGACAGCGCGGCGATGTCGCTGTCCGACAGCGTCGCCGCCTTGTACAGGTTGGTCCCCGCCGACGCCAGGCTGTTCGCGTCGAGGCTCTGTACCCCGCCGCAGGCGCTCAACAGAAACGTCACGCCACACGCCGCCACCGCTTTCTTGAGTTGCATCCCGGAATCCCTCGATAGTTGTATTTGGGAGCGGCGATTTTGCATAATCCGGCAGAAAATTACCAGATGTTTACATCATATGACACGTTCATTACGCAGCGGATCGAAACGACACGGCGATCCGACACCGTATTGACGACAAAAAGCGCGGCAATCGCCGCACGCCGGGGCGGCGAACGGGACCGAAAACGGGCGGGCCTTCGCTCAGGCCGTCTGGTCGCGGCGCCGCGTCAGACGGCGCGCGACCAGCATCGGTAGCCGCATCGCGAAGCCGGTGAAAAGACGCAAGTGCATCCACGCGAGCAGCGCGTTGTCGCGGCCGTAGTGAAAGTGCGACACGCCGCCTTCGTGGCGGCCGAAATAGCGCACCGGCGCGTCGATGCGGATCGGGCGCACGCCGGCCCAGCACAGCCGCACGGCCGCTTCGGGATCGAAGTCGAAGCCGCGCATCCACGGCTGGCGCCGCATGATCGCCGCCAGCGGCGCGACCGGATAGACCCGAAAGCCGTACAGCGAATCGCCGATCCCGGCCCACAGCGTCTCGAGGTCGGCCCACGCGTTCGACAGCCGGCGCCCCTGCACGCGCAACTGCGGCGCGCTCGCATCGAACTTCGGCACGCCGAGCACCATCGCGTCGGGCGCGGCCTGCGATGCCGCCATGAAAGCGGGGATCAGGTCGGCCGGATGCTGGCCGTCGGAATCCATCGTCAGCACGTGCGTGAAGCCGCTCGCGGCGGCCGCGTCGAGCCCCGCGAGCACCGCGGCGCCCTTGCCGCGATTCTCCGGCAGCACGATCACGCGCAAGCCGGGATCGCGCTCGGCCATCGCCTGCAGCCGTTCGGCGCTGCCGTCGGTGCTGCCGTCGACGACGACCCATACCGGATTCCACTGCTCGCGTGCTTGGCGCACGGTCGTGTCGACCTTGGCGCCCGGGTTGTAGCTGGGAATCAGGACGAGATGAGTGGACGACGCGTGCAGCTTGGACATGGGAACAGCCGAGGGCGAAGACGGGGATCCTGACAAAAATGTATGACGTGCCGACGACCGCCGACACGCGTCGTCGACACCGGCCGCATGCCGGACCGGCTGCCGGATCGTGAGGCTCTCGCGCTTCATGACAGCCACTCCGCGGCATGGCCGGCGCTGGCCTCGATCTCGACCAGCAGGTCGTCGCGACATACGTCCGCGTGAACGAACAGCGGCCGCACGTGAGGACCGGCCGCCTCGCGCAGCACTTGGCCGATCGCGGCGAGCGCCGCGGTATCGCCGGCATCGCGCACGTAGACGCGATAGCTCAGGTCGGCGAGCGAGAACGGGCCGTGCCCCTGCCGCGCGGCCTGCTCGAGCACCGCCGCGAGGTTCGCGACCGTCTCGCGCGTCTGCGCGACGACGTCGCCGCGATGCACGGTGCGGTGCCCGACGATGCTCGCGGTGCCCGATACGAACAGCAGCGGCGTCGCGTCGCCGTCCGCCCACGCGGCGGCGCGCGCGAACGTCGGCGCACGCGGGCCGTACTGCGCCGGATAGTGATACGCGCTGACCTGGCGCGGATTCTCGACGGAATCGGCCGGCGTTCGGCTCGCGAGGAAGTAGATCGCGAGCGGCGCGGCCGGCGACGCGTCACCCGCGACCGGCACGACCGAGCCGAGCGCGCACGCGGCCGGCACGCTGCCCGTCAATGCACGGCGGCACGCGTCGAACGCACGCTGACGGCCGATGTTGAACTGACGGTAGCGCTCGATCCCGTCCTGCACCGCATTGATCGCCGGCACGGTATTCCAGATCCGCAGCGGATGCGGCATGCCGAGCGTATCGAGCAGGTCGAACAGCGCGCGGTACGCGTCGAACGTCGCGCGTTCGAGCGGCGTGCCGCCGTCGCGCGGTGCGTCGCATGCTGCGTCCGTCTCGTGCACGACGAGGCTGCCGAACACGAGCCCCGCCGCTTCGCTGTAGCGATAGCGCAGCGCACCGCGCCGCGCGCTGCGCAGGTCGTGCGCAGTGCATTGCCACAGTTCGCAGACGGCATCGCCCGGCGCGACCTCGGCGCCGAGCAGCGCCATCTGCACCGGCGCGACCGGCAGGCCGGGCGCGGCATCGGTCAGCATCCGTGCCATCGCCTCCGCGCGCGACTCGTCCGGCGTTCCGGTTGCGCCGATACACACCGCGCCCAGTATGCCGGGAAACGCGCGCTCGAGTCCGTCGCCGCCGCGGTGCGCTTCGTGCAGCAGCGCGACGAGCCGCGCGTGGCTCATCCGGACGAACCGCAGCGCGTGGCCGTCGCCGTGCGCGAACGGCGCGGCGGCGGGCAACGGGGAACACGGGCGCCGTTCGGCGTGGACTGGATGCACGGACACTTCGATTTCCTCACTACTAGATGGCGCCGCCCGACACCGCGGCCCTGCACCGCGTTGCGCTACGTCAGGCCGACGCGGCGCTTCGTCATGCGAGCCCGCCGTTGACGGACAACACCTGCCCCGTCACATAGGCCGCGGCGTCGGACACCAGATACGCGACCATCGCCGCGACTTCGTCGGGCCGGCCCGCGCGTTGCGCGGGCACGAGCTGCTTGATCCGTTCGGCGGGAAACGCCTGTTCGGCCATCGGCGACGCGATGATGCCGGGCGCCACCGCGTTCACGGTGATGCCGCGCGACGCGAGCTCCAGCGACAGCGACTTCGTCGCGCCGATCAGCCCCGCCTTCGCGGCCGCGTAGTTGGCCTGCCCGCGATTGCCGGTCACGCCGGCCACCGATGCGATGTTGACGATCCGTCCGCACCGCGTGCGGATCATCGGCAGCAGCAGCGGCTGCGTGACGTTGAAAAAACCGTTGAGCGTCACGTCGATCACGCTGTGCCATTGCCGGCGCGACATGCCGGCCATTGGCGCGTCGTCGTGAATGCCCGCGTTGTTGACGAGGATCTGCACCGGCGCATCGTCGACGAACGGCTGCAGCGCGGCGAGCGTCGCATCGGCGTCGGTCACGTCGAACGCGATCGCGTGCGCGGCGCCGCCGGCCGCGACGATCTGCTGCGCGACGGCCTGCGCCTGCGCGAGATGGCGGTTCGCATGCACCCATACTTCATGGCCGGCTTGCGCGAGCGCCGTGCAGATCGCCTGCCCGAGCGCGCCGCTGCCGCCCGTCACGAGCGCCCGCATCGAATGGCTCCGTTCATTGCGTTGTCACCTCGATCGACGCGGCCGCGCATCGTCCTTCGCGCGTCGCCGCATGCCGTCTTCGCCGTTGCGCCGCGCCCGTGCGCGACGCCCGTGCGCAACGCCGTCACTTCGTGCGATGCGCGGCGACGTAGGCAGCCAGCGCACCGAGCGTCGCAAAGATCGTCTGGTTGTCCGGATTGTCCGAGCGCAGTTCGAAGCCGTATTTCTTCGAAATCAGCAGCGCGATTTCCAGGATGTCGATGGAATCGAGCCCGAAACCTTCGCCATACAGCGGGGTATCGGCCGTCACCGTGTCGAGCGGGACGTCTTCGAGATTCAGTTCGCCGATGATCAGCGTGGCGAGCTCTTGTTCCAGTGCGTTCATCATGCGTGCGTGCAGGCGGCCCGCGGCAGCGGGAGGCGCCCGGAAACGGCAAGCCGTCGTGCACGCCCGGCGCGTGCGAATCTCCGTCCCTCCGGCCTCTGCCGGCTTCCCCGCCTGCGTCGTTTGGGGATCGTTTGTAAAAGTTACGCGGATTCTAGACGAAGGGTATCGGGCCGTATACCGCGAATGGTTACAAGACTGGCGAGCCGCCGCAGCGGCCCGTTTCGAACGCGAATGCACGAGACGCTTGAGCCGCTTTGGACGGAAATGGACCGACCCCGCAAAATCGTTCGTCCGGTGCCATACAATCGGTTACAAAACCCGGTCGCGGCCGCCCCGAACCCGCGCTGCCGCGGCCCTAAAATGAGCGTGCCCGACCACCGGCCCGGACCCGCGTCCCGGCCACCATTCATATGATGTTTCGACGGCCCGCCCGCGCGTTCCGTCCACGATTCGCCCGATGTCTCCAGTGATACCGCGTCCGCCCTTGCGCTCCGTTCCGGTTCGCCCGCCCGTCAGCCGCCGCAGCCCGGCCGCCGGCCGACGTGCGCGCCGCGCCGCCGGAGGCCGCCGATGAGCCGGCTGCTGCCCGTCGTGCGCGGCGTCGCGGCGATCGGCGCCGTGGCCGCCTACCAGGCCGGCGCGCATTACGCGAGCGCAACGCCCGGCGCGCACGGCTTCGGCCTCGCGATGGCGCTCGTGCCGCCGCTGCTGCTCGCGCTGGGCGCGGCGTGGCGCTCGCCGCGGCGCGCCTGGCTCGTACCGGCATGGCTGCTGGCCGCCGCCGCGCTGTGGGCCGCGCGCGCCCCGCTCGCGCGGCACTTCGAATGGGGCCTGTATCTGGAGCACGTGAGCTTCAACGTCGCGATGGCGCTGCTGTTCGGCCGCACGCTCGCGGCCGGCGACGTGCCGCTGTGCACGCGCTTCGCGGCGATGATCCACGGCACGGTCACGCCGGCCGTCGCGCGCTACACGCGGCGGATCACGCTCGCATGGGCGTTGTTCTTCGTCGCGATCGCCGCCGTGTCGACGCTGCTGTTCGCGACCGCGCCGATCGTGACGTGGTCGACCTTCGCGAACTACCTGTCGCTGCCGCTCGTCGCCGTGATGTTCGCCGCCGAGCATGCGTGCCGGCGTGTCGCGCTGCCGCACGAGCCGCGGCCGCGCATGATCGACGCGGTGCGCGCGTATCGCGCGTCCGCCCACGCCACGCAGGCCTCGCAATGAATTCATGACCGGCGCGGCCCCACGGCCGCGCGGCCTTCGTCCCCGTCTTGACCGATTTATGCCGACTCACCCGCTGGTATTCCATGCCTCGCCCGACCAGACGATCGCCTGGCGCGACGGCTCGCCCGTCACCGTGCGCGCATTCGTCGCCGACGTCGCGCGCGTAGCCGCCGCGCTGCCCGCGGGCGGCCACGTGTTCAACGTGTGCCGCGACCGCTATCGCTTCGCGGTCAGCCTGTGCGCAGCGCTCGTCGCCGGCAAGATCAGCCTGCTGCCGTCGACGCACACGCCGGAAATGGTCCGCCAGCTTGCGTCGTTCGCGCCCGATGCGTTCTGCCTGCACGATGCGCCCGATTGCACGATCGACCTGCCGCGCTTCGCGTATCCCGATGCCGCGCCCGGCGAACGCGCGAGCGACGCGCCGTTCGCCGTCCCGCAGATCGACGCGGCGCGGATCATGGCCTACGTGTTCACGTCCGGCTCGACCGGCGCGCCGGTGCCGCACCGCAAGACCTGGGGCTTCCTGGTCGGCTGCGTGCACGCGGCGGCCGATCGCCTCGGGCTGCTCGATGGCCGCGCGGCCACGCTGATCGGCACGGTGCCCGCGCAGCACATGTACGGCTTCGAATCGACGGTGCTGCTCGCGCTGATCGGCGGCCTCGCGTTCAGCAATCGCCAGCCGTTCTACCCGGGCGACATTCGCGACGAACTCGACGCGATCCCGCAGCCGCGCGTGCTCGTCACGTCGCCGATCCACCTGCGGGCGCTGCTGTCGGCCGGCCATGCGCTGCCGCGCGCGGCGCTGGTGCTGTCGGCCACCGCACCGCTGTCGGAGAAGCTCGCGTGCGAGGCCGAGGCCGCGCTCGACGCGCCGCTCGTCGAGATCTACGGCAGCACCGAGACCGGCCAGATCGCGACCCGTCGCACGTCGCAAGGCGCGGCGTGGGAACCGTTCCCGGATATCCGGCTCGACGCCCGCGACGCCCCGGACGGCGACGACAGCGGGCCGACGGTCTGGGTATCGGGCGGACACGTCGAGGCGCCCGTGCCGATGGGCGATGCGCTCGAACTGCTCGGCGGCGGCCGGTTCCTGCTGCACGGCCGCAAAGCCGATCTCGTCAACATCGCCGGCAAGCGCACGTCGCTCGCGTACCTGAACCATCAGCTCAACGCGATTCCCCAGGTGGTCGACGGCGTGTTCTTCATGCCCGACGAAGCTGCGCCCGCACAGGGCGACACCGCCGTCGAGCCGGTCACGCGCCTCGTCGCGCTGGTCGTCGCGCCGACGCTCGCGGCCGCCGATCTGCAACGCGCGCTGCGCGAGCGGATCGATCCCGCGTTCATGCCGCGCCCGCTCGTGTTCGTCGATGCGCTGCCGCGCAATGAAACGGGCAAGCTGCCGCGCGACGTACTGGCCGCGCTCGTGGCGCAACATGCGCGTGGCGCGGGCACGACGGCCGCGCCGCCGGCCGAACACGACCCGGCCGGCACGCCCGTGCTCGCGTTCACGATCGCCGCCGACCATCCCGCGCTGCCCGGTCACTTCCCCGGCCATCCGGTCGTGCCCGGAGTCGTGCTGCTCGATCACGCGATCCACGCGATCGGCGCGGCGCTGAACCGTCCGCTGCATGCGTGGCGGCTCGGATCCGCGAAATTCCTGAGCCCGGTCGCGCCCGGCGAAGCGCTCGCGCTCGCGTACGACGCCGCGGCCAGCGGCGCGATCCGCTTCACGGTGCGCGCCGGGTCGCGCGAGGTCGCGACCGGCGTGCTGTCCGCACCGCCGCCCGCGCAGGAAGGCGCGCAACCATGAAGCGCACCGCGTGGGCCGAGCGCCAGGAGCGCAGCAACGCGGGCTTGCTGCGCGCGATGACGTGGATTTCGCTGCGCTTCGGCCGGCAGCGCGCGCGCATCGTGCTGCACCTGATCGCGACGTATTTCGTGCTGTTCTCGCCGGTCGCGTGCGCGGCGTCGCGCGACTATCTGCGCCGCGTGCTCGGCCGCCCCGCGCGCTGGCGCGACGTGTACCGGCACGTGTTCACGTTCGCGGCGACGATCCACGATCGCATCTACCTGATGAACGGGCGCTTCGACCTGTTCGACATCCGGTTGCACGGCGAGACGCTCGTCGACGACGCGCTCGCGGGCGGTCGCGGCGCGTTCCTGATGGGCGCGCACCTCGGCAGCTTCGAGGTCGTGCGCGCGATCGGCCGCACGCATCCGGACCTGCGCGTGGTCGTCACGATGTACGAGAAGAACGCGCGCAAGATCAACGCGACGCTCGCCGCGGTGAACCCGGCCGCGCAGCCGGAAGTGATTCCGCTCGGGCAGGTCGACTCGATGCTGAAGGTGCGCGAGCGCCTCGACGCGAACTGCATGGTCGGCATGCTCGCCGATCGCACGCTGCTCGACGACGCGGCCGCGTCACTGCGACGCTTGCCGCTGCTCGGCGCGCCGGCCGCGTTCCCGCTCGGCCCGCTTTACATGGCCGCGATGCTGAAGCGCCCGGTGATCTTCATGACGGGCCTTTATCGCGACGACAACCGCTACGACGTGCATTTCGAGACGCTCGCCGATTTCTCCGACGTGCGGCGCGACGCGCGTGCGGCGGCGGTCGATGCGGCACTCGCGCGCTACGTCGCGCTGCTCGACAAATACTGCCGCATGGCGCCGTACAACTGGTTCAACTATTTCGATTTCTGGCAAGACGGCGATGCCGCGGCCGCGCGCCGCGACGCGGTGCGCACCGGCGCCGACCTGCCCGCCACGAGGGATTCCGACGCATGACCGCCGTTCGCCGCCGCCCGTTCCCGTTCTCGTTTTCGTTGCCCCACGTCGCCCGCGTGCTCGTCGCCGGCGCCGCCGCGATTGCGCTGGCCGCGCCCGCGCACGCGGCCGACGCCGGACCGGCGTGGAGCCTCGACCGGCTGATGTCGACGCTCGCGCAGCACAAGTCGGGCCGCGCGACCTTCACCGAGACGAAGACCTTGTCGATCGCCGCGCAGCCGATCGAATCGTCGGGCGAGCTGGTGTTCGTCGCGCCCGACCACCTTGAAAAACACACGCTGAGCCCGAAGCCCGAACACCTCGTCGTCGACGGCGACATGCTCACCGTCGAGCGCAACAACCGCAAGTACACGCTCGCGCTCGCGCGCTATCCGGAGCTCGGCGCGTTCATCGACAGCATCCGCGCGACGCTCGCCGGCAACCGCTTCGCGCTCGAGCAGGTGTACAAGGTCGCGCTTTCCGGACGCGGCGACGACTGGACGCTGACGCTCACGCCGCTCGACTCGCGGATGCTGAAGGTCGTCAGCACGATCACGCTCGACGGCACGCGCGACGTGTTGCGCAGCGTCGCGATCCGGCAGGCCGACGGCGATCGTTCGGTGATGCGCCTGCACCCCATCGCGGCGGACGCGAACTGATGGACGATCGCACGCGCCCCTCTCCCGTCGCGCGCCGCGTGCCCGCGTGGCGGCAGCGCGCGGTGCTCGTGTGGCTGCTCGCGCTCGTCGTGTGCGGCGTCGCGATCGGGCGCGCGCACTTCACGGCCGACCTGTCCGCGTTCCTGCCGAATGCGCCGAGCGCCGGGCAACGCGTGCTCGTCGACCAGTTGCGCGACGGCATCGTGTCGCGCCTGATCCTCGTCGCGATCGACGGCGGCGATGCGAGCACGCGCGCCGCGCTGTCGCGGCGCGTCGCCGACACGCTGCGCGCCGATCCGCAGTTCGCGGCCGTGCACAACGGCGCAGCCGCGAACGACGCGCGCGACCGGCAATTCATCTTCGATCACCGCTATCTGTTGAGCCCGGCCGTCACGCCGCAGCGCTTCAGCGCCGACGGCCTGCACCGGGCGCTCGGCGACAGCCTCGACCTTTTGAGTTCGTCGGCCGGCCTCGTCGCGAAAGCGATGCTGCCGCGCGACCCGACCGGCGAAGTCGCCGCGCTCGTCGACGGCCTCGACCGCGCGGCCGAACCGGCGAGCCGCGACGGCGTGTGGGCGTCGCGCGACGGCACGCGCGCGGTGCTGGTCGTCCAGACGGCCGCCGCCGGCTCCGATACCGATGCGCAGGCACGCGCGATCGACACGGTGCGTCGCGCGTTCGCCGCCGCGAAACGGGCCATCCCGAATGCAGCGGCCACCACGCTCGCCATGACGGGCCCCGGCGTGTTCTCGGTCGACACGCGCGACACGATCCGGCACGACGTCGAACGGTTGTCGACGGCAAGCGTCGTGCTGATCGTCGCGCTGCTGCTCACGCTGTACCGTTCGCCGCGCACGCTCGCGCTCGGCCTGCTGCCGGTGCTGACGGGCGTCGCGGCCGGGATCGCGGCGGTCGGCGTCACGTTCGGCACGGTCCACGGGCTGACGCTCGGGTTCGGCACGACGCTGATCGGCGAAGCCGTCGACTATTCGATCTATCTGTTCGTGCAATCGGCGCAGGCCGGCACGCGCGGCGCCGCCGCGCGCTCGGCCGACGCGACGCGCGCGTGGGTCGCCGCGTACTGGCCGACGATCCGGCTCGGCGTGCTGACGTCGGTGTGCGGATTCGCGTCGATGCTGTTCTCCGGATTCCCGGGCCTCGTGCAGCTCGGGCTCTATTCGATCGTCGGGCTGACGGCCGCCGCGCTCGTCACGCGCTTCGTGCTGCCGCACCTGCGCGGCGAGCATGTCGCGATCCGCGACGTCTCGCGCGTCGGCGCCGTGCTCGCGCGCGCGGCCGACGCCGCGCCGCGGCTGCGCTGGCCGCTCGCGGTGCTCGCGGTCGCCGCATGCGCGACCCTCGCGCTGCATCGCGACAACCTGTGGAGCCGCGAGCTCGCCGCGCTCAGCCCGGTTCCGGCGGCAGCGCAGGCGCTCGACGCACGGCTGCGCGCGGATGTCGGCGCGCCCGACGTGCGCTACCTCGTCGTGATTGCCGCGCCGACCGAACAGGCCGCACTCGAAGGCGCGGAAAAAGTCGCCGCGCAATTGCAACCGCTCGTCGACCGGGGCGCGCTCGGCGGTTTCGAAAACCCCGCCCGCTACCTGCCGAGCGACGCCGCGCAGCGCGCGCGCCGGGCGAGCCTGCCGGATGCGGACGCGCTTGCCGCACGGATGCGCGACGCCGTCGCGCACCAGCCGATCGCGGTCAAGCCCGACCTGTTCGCGCCGTTCCTCGCCGACGTCGACGCCGCGCGTCACGCACCGCTGCTGACGCGCGCGGACCTGCGCGGCACGTCGATGGCGCTCGCCGTCGATGCGCTGCTGACCGAACGCGACGGCCGCTGGAGCGCGATGCTGCCGCTGCGCGCGCCGGACGCGGCCCGCACCGCGCAGCCGGCGTCGGGCCTCGACGCCGCGCCGATTCGCGCCGCCGTCGCGCGCGCGGGCGTGCCCGATGCGCTGTTCGTCGACATGAAAACCGAAGCCGATCGGCTGTACGTGAGCTATGTGCACGAGGACATCCGGTTGTCGCTCGCCGGGTTCGCCGCGATCGCCGTGCTGCTGCTGATCGCGCTGCGCTCGCCGCGCCGCGCGGTGCGCGCCCTCGCGCCGCTCGTCGCGGCCGTGCTGGTCGTGACGGCCGGCTTCGCGCTCGCCGGCGTACAGCTGACGATCCTGCACCTCGTCGGGATGCTGCTGATCGTCGCGGTCGGCTCGAACTACGCGCTGTTCTTCTGCCGGCGCGACGACACGCAGCCCGTCACGCCGTACACGCTGGTGTCGCTGCTGATCGCGAACCTCGCGACGGTCGCCGGCTTCGGGCTGCTCGCGCTGTCGCGCGTGCCGCTGCTCGAAACCTTCGGGCTGACCGTCGGCCCCGGCGCGATGCTCGCGCTCGCGTTCGCGGCGATTCTCGCGCCGCGCACCGCACCGGCGCTCGGCCATCGCGAACGAGGAGGCCGCGCATGAATGCGCCGTCGTCGACTCCACCGCACCCCGCCGGCGACGCGCGGCGCTGGAAACCCACGCCGCTGATCGCGGGCGCCGCCGCGCTGCACGCCGGCGCGGCCGCCGCCGCGATCGCGCAACCGGCCACGTGGCCGTGGGCCGTCGGCAGCGTGGTCGCGTCGCATCTCGCGCTGACCGCGGCCGGCCTGTGGCCGCGCAGCACGCTGCTCGGTCCGAACTGGACGCGCCTGCCGCCCGGCGCGGGCCGCCGCATCGCGCTGACGATCGACGACGGCCCGGACCCGGACGTGACGCCGCGCGTGCTCGACCTGCTCGACCGTTACGACGCGCGCGCGACGTTCTTCTGCATCGGCGATCTCGCGCGCCGCCATCCGCGCTGGATCGAGGCGATCGTCGCGCGCGGCCATGCGGTCGAGAACCACAGCCAGCGGCATCGCCATACGTTCTCGCTGTCGGGGCCGGCCGCGCTGCGACGCGAAATCGCGGCCGCGCAGCAGACACTGACCGACGTCGCCGGCACGCGACCGCTGTTCTTCCGCGCGCCGGCCGGCCTGCGCAATCCGTTTCTCGAACCGGTGCTGTGCGAACTCGGCCTGCAACTCGCGAGCTGGACGCGACGCGGCTTCGACACGCGTGCGCACGACGCCGCGACCGTCACGCGCCGCCTGCTGCACGGCCTCGATGCGCGCGACATCCTGCTGGTCCACGACGGTCATGCGGCGCGCGACGCGCGCGGCGAACCGATCGTGCTCGACGTGCTGCACGAAGTGCTGCGCGCGGCCGCCGATGCGCAGCTGCACTGGACCACCTTGCGCGCGGCGCTCGCGCCCGAACCGTCCGGCCAGCCGGGCGTTCCGGCACCCCCGTTTGATAAAATCTGACCTCGAACGGCGCGCCCGCCAGCCCTGCTGCGGCGCCCGTTCCGGCCACCGGAAGCGACCCTCGTGAAACCTCTCCTGCTCTCGCACTTCACCGCCACCAGCTGCATCGGGCGCGGCCTCGACGCGACCCTCGATGCGCTGCGCCACGCCCGCGGCGGACTCGTGCCGTGCAACTTCGAGCGTGCAGACCTCGACACGTGGATCGGCGCGGTGGACGGCGTCGATGCGCACCCCGTGCGCGCCGATCTCGCCGACTTCGAATGCCGCAACAACCGCCTCGCGCAACTCGGCCTGACGCAGGACGGCTTCGGCGCACGCGTCGCGGCGGCCGTCGCGCGCTACGGCGCCGCACGCGTCGGCGTGTTCGTCGGCACGAGCACGGCCGGCATCCTCGAAACCGAACGCGCGTACCGGCGCCGCGACCCGGCGAGCGGCGCGCTGCCGGCCGATTTCCGCTACGCACACACGCACAATCCGTATTCGCCGGCCGCGTTCGTGCGCGCGTATTTCGCGCTGCGCGGGCCGGCGATGGCGATCTCGTCCGCGTGCTCGTCGGGCGCGAAGGTGTTCGGCTCCGCGCGCCGCATGATCGAAGCCGGGCTGATCGACGCGGCCGTCGTCGGCGGCGTCGATTCGCTGTGCCTGACCACGCTGTACGGCTTCAATTCGCTCGAACTGCTGTCGCGCCGGCCGTGCCGGCCGTTCGACGTCGCGCGCGACGGCATCTCGATCGGCGAGGCCGCCGCGTTCGCGCTCGTCGAGCGCGTCTCCGCCCCGCCCGCCGCGCTCGACGGCGACGCGATCCTGCTGCTCGGCGTCGGCGAATCGAGCGACGCGCACCACATGTCGTCGCCGCATCCGGAAGGGCGCGGCGCGCGCGCCGCGATCGAGCAGGCGCTCGCGTCCGCCGGCCTCGGCCCGGACGATATCGACTACGTGAACCTGCACGGCACCGCGACGCCGAGCAACGACGCAGCGGAAAGCCGTGCGGTCGGCGCGCTGTTCGCGCGCACGCCGTGCAGCTCGACGAAAGGGGCGACCGGCCACACGCTCGGCGCGGCCGGCGCGCTGGAGGCGATCGTCGCCGCGCTCGCGCTGCGCGAGCAGTTCGTGCCGGCCGGCGTCAACACGACGCAGCCCGACCCGGCGCTCGCAGCCGATTACGTGCTCGCGAGCCGCGACACGCGCGTGCGCGCCGTCCTCTCCAACTCGTTCGGCTTCGGCGGCACGAACTGCAGCCTGATCCTCGGCCGCGCCGATCACGCCCGCCGTTGAGGCCCGCCATGACCCTGACCGCCTTCATCGAAAGCATCGGCCTCGTCGGGCCGGGATTGAACGACTGGCCGCACGCGGCCGACGTGCTCGCAGGCCGCGCGCCCTATGCGCCCGCCCGCACCGAGCTGCCGCCGCCGGCCGGCCTGCCGTCCGCCGAACGGCGTCGCACGGGCCCCGTCGTGCGCGCCGCGCTCGCGGTCGGCCACGAAGCGGTGGCCGCGAGCGGCCGCGACGCCGCGACGCTCGCGACCGTATTCAGCGCATCCGGCGGCGACGGCCAGAACTGCCACGCGATCTGCGAAACGCTGGCCGGCGACGATCGCCAGCTGTCGCCGACCCGCTTCCACAACTCGGTGCACAATGCCCCGGCCGGCTACTGGAGCATCGCGACCCGCTCGACGGCGACGTCGAACGTCCTGTGCGCGCACGACGGCAGCTTTGCCGCCGGCCTGCTCGAAAGCCTGTGTCAGGTCGTCGTCGATCGCGTGCCGAGCCTGCTGATCGCGTACGACACCGACTATCCGGAACCGCTGCGCACGGTGCGGCCGATCGACGACGCGTTCGGCGTCGCGCTCGTGCTCTCGCCGCACGCAAGCGAGCGCACGCTCGCCCGCATCGACGTGCAGCTCACCGATGCCCCCGCGACCACGCTCGCCGATACCGGACTCGACGCACTGCGCGCCGGCAATCCGGCCGCCCGCGTGCTGCCACTGCTCGATGCGCTCGCCGCGCGGCGGTCGACGCGCGTCGTGCTCGACTATCTGGCCGATACGCGCGTGCAGGTCGACGTCGCGATGCCCGAACCCGTCGCGGAGCACGCGTCATGACCGCAACGGCCCTCTTGACCCCGCCGCTCGACCATGCGTGGATTGCCGCGCACATTCCGCACGCCGGCACGATGTGCGTGCTCGATTCGGTCGATGCGTGGGACGCCGAACGAATCCGCTGCACCGCGACGAGCCACCGCGATCCGCACAACCCGCTGCGCGCGCACGGGCGGCTCGCGTCGGTCTGCGGCATCGAATACGCCGCGCAGGCGATGGCCGTGCACGGCGCGCTGCTCGGCGCGCACGAAGCGCGCCCGCGGGTCGGCTATCTCGCGAGCGTGCGCAACGTCGACGCGTTCGTCGACCGGCTCGACACCGTCGAGCAGCCGCTCACCGTCGACGCGCAACGCGTGAGCGGCGACGGCCGCTCGGTCCTGTACGGCTTCGCGCTGCGCTGCGGCGAGCGCGTGCTGCTGTCCGGCCGCGCGACGGTGATGCTCGACGCATCGGCCGCCGGCGCGTTTCAACCGGCGCCCGCCGGCCACACGAATCCTCGATGAAGAGGCTTACCTCAAGGAAACCGGTCGTGAAAGTTCGTCAGTTCATTGGCGCCGCGCTCGTTTCGGCGCTGCTCAGCCCGCTCGCGCACGCGGACATGTCGGAAGTGAAGCAGGACATCAAGCGCGATTCGAAGGAAGCCGCGCACAAGACCGGCGACGCGGCGCGCAGCTTCGGCCACGCGACCGCGAGCGCCGCGAAGGCGGTCGGGCACGGCGTCGCCCATGCGTCGCGCGAAGGCTGGGAAGCCACCAAGCGCACGACGAAGCGGATCTTCCACAAGAACGACGCGGGCGAGTCGGCGGGAAAAAGCCAGAAGAACGACTGATCGCGCGTCCCGCGCGCGTTGCCGACGGCATGCGCGCGGGACTCGGCCACTCACCGGTCGCTCGCCGGTCGCTCGCCGGTCGCTCGCCGATCGCTTACCGGCCCCGGTCGCTCGCCGATCGCGACGCGCCAGCACCGCCGTCAGCGTGCGCCGCGCATGCGGCGCAGCGGCCTCGCCGGCCTGCGCGCGAGGCACTTGCCGTACGCGACCAGCCAGCAATCGCGATGATCGAAGTTCCGCAGCAGCCGCGCGCGGCGCCGCTCGAGCCAGTAGAGCGAGATCGCCATCGCCAGCGCGACGGCCAGCGCCGCGCCGCCGATCACGAGTCCCATCCAGGTGTCGCCCATGCGTTCTCCGGAATGCAAGGCCGAAGCGGCGCCTGCCGCCGCTCCGGCGCGGGATAGTGGGGAACGCGGCCTGCACGGCTTCGAACGCCGTGCGGGCCGCCGCGCGTCAATGCATGTGCTGACCGCCGTTGATCGCGATGTTGGAGCCCGTCACGAAGCCGGCCTCCTCCGAGCACAGGTAGGCCACCAGCGCCGCGACTTCCTCGGGCTTGCCGAGCCGACCCGCCGGAATCTGCGGGAGGATCTTCGTGTCGAGGATGTCCTGCGGGATCGCGGTGACCATCTTCGTCGCGAGATAGCCCGGCGACACCGTGTTCACCGTCACGCCCTTGCGCGCGACCTCGAGCGCAAGCGACTTCGTGAAGCCGTGCATGCCGGCTTTCGCGGCCGCGTAGTTGGTCTGGCCGACCGAACCCTTCGAGCCGTTCACCGACGAAATGTTGACGATGCGGCCCCAGCCGCGCTCGACCATGCCGTCGCACACCGGCTTCGTCATGTTGAACACGGAGTCGAGGTTCGTGCGGATCACCGCGTCCCAATTGACCTTGTCGAGCTTGCGCAGCGTCATGTCGCGCGTGATGCCTGCGTTGTTCACGAGAATGTCGACCGGGCCGACGTCCCGCACGATCTTCTCGATGCATTGCCGGCACGAGTCGTGATCGGCCACGTCCACCGGGTACGCATGGAACGCGCGGCCGGCCGCATGCATCTCGGTCAGCCAGCGGTCCGCGTTGGCGTTGTTCGGCGAATACGTGACGACTACCCGGTGACCCGCGTCGTTCAACCGGATGCTGACCGCTTCGCCGAGGCCGCCCATTCCACCTGTCACAACTGCAATTCGCTTAGTCATCCTATTAATTACCGACAAAAAAATGTAATCGATGAAAGGCCGGGCGACGGCATCGCACATGCTGCCGCCCCGCCGCTTCAATGCGCATCCGCCCGCGTCGCGGGCGCGGCACGCACCGGCACCTCGCGCGTATCGTCGACTGCCTGTCTTGCGCGAAAACCGCCCGGCTCACCCCGCGGCGCCCACCTGCGCCGCAAGCGAACCGTACCGTCACCCCGCTCAGGCGCGCTCGACCGCGAGCGCGACGCCCATCCCGCCGCCGATGCACAGCGACGCCAGCCCGCGCTTCGCATCGCGCTTGACCATCTCGTGCAGCAGCGTCACCAGGATCCGGCAGCCCGACGCGCCGATCG
>NZ_LOYN01000012.1:0-658 GCF_001526325.1 Burkholderia sp. MSMB1826 | reverse complement strand
TGCCGTTCTACAACACGTTCTTCAAGACCACGCATCCGCCGGTGATCGAACTCTCCGCGATGCTCGCGGAAGTGACGCCCGCCGGCTTCAACCACTTCTTCTATTGCAACAGCGGCTCGGAAGGCAACGACACGGTGCTGCGCGTCGTGCATCAGTACTGGCGCGTGCAAGGCAAGCCGCAGAAGAAATACGTGATCTCGCGCAAGAACGGCTACCACGGCTCGACGATCGCGGGCGGCACGCTCGGCGGGATGGGCTACATGCACGAGCAGATGCCGTCGAAGGTCGAGCACATCGTGCATATCGACCAGCCGTATTTCTTCGGCGAAGCGCAGGCAGGCGAGACGCCCGAAGCATTCGGCCTCGCACGGGCGCAGCAGCTCGAAGCGAAAATCCTCGAACTCGGCGCGGAGAACGTCGCGGCATTCATCGGCGAGCCGTTCCAGGGCGCGGGCGGCGTGATCTTCCCGCCGTCGACGTACTGGCCGGAAATCCAGCGGATCTGCCGCAAGTACGACGTGCTGCTCGTCGCCGACGAAGTGATCGGCGGGTTCGGCCGCACCGGCGAGTGGTTCGCGCACCAGCACTTCGGCTTCGAGCCGGACCTGATCACGATGGCGAAGGGCCTCACGTCGGGCTACGTGCCGATGGGCGCGGT
>NZ_LOYN01000011.1:0-18415 GCF_001526325.1 Burkholderia sp. MSMB1826 | reverse complement strand
CCCGTCCACCTTCGAGATCGCGTTCGGACCGATCGCGACGCTGTCGACGCCCACCGCCTGGCTGTCCGGCGCGGTCGAATTCGCATGGAAATACTTGATGCCGTGCGCGTTGATGTTGTCGATCGCGGAGCCGACGTTGTTGTTGATCGTCGTGGAGCCGTCGCTGTTGTACGTCACGTACGACGGCGCCGAGATCGCGCCGGTGGTCGGATCGTAGGTGGCGCCGCCGCCGATCGCGCCGGCCGTGCTGTTGCCCAGGTTCGTGTTGTTGTTCGCGATCGAGCTCAAGCCCGTCGACAGCGAGCTCATGCCGGTCGACGTGGCGGTCGACAGCGAGGTCAGGTTGCTGTTCGTCGAGCTCAGACCGGTGGACAGCGAACCGACGATCGTCGAGGTCGACGTGGACAGCGACGTGATCGAGCTGTTGGTCGAGCTCAAGCCGGTGGACAGCGAGCCGACGACCGTCGAGGTCGACGTGGACAGTGACGTCAGGTTGCTGTTCGTCGAGCTCAGGCCGGTGGACAGCGAGCCGACGACCGTCGAGGTCGACGTGGACAGCGACGTCAGGTTGCTGTTGGTCGAACTCAGGCCGGTGGACAGCGAGCTGATGCCCGTCGACGTCGACGTCGACAGCGACGTCACCGTGCTGTTGGTCGAACTCAGGCCGGTGGACAGGGAGCTGATGCCCGTCGACGTCGACGTGGACAACGACGTCACTGCGCTATTGGTCGAACTCAAGCCGGTGGACAGCGAACCGACGACCGTCGACGTCGACGTGGACAGCGAGGTGACCGCGCTGTTCGTCGAACTCAAGCCGGTGGACAGCGAACCGATGCCCGTGGACGTCGACGTGGACAACGACGCGATCGAACTATTGGCCGACGACAGGCCCGTCGACGTGGACGTCGACAGCGACGTCACCGTGCTGTCGGTCGTGCTCAGCCCCGTGGACAGCGAACCGATACCCGTCGAGGTCGACGTGGACAACGACGCGATCGAACTATTGACTGACGACAGGCCCGTCGACGTGGACGTCGACAGCGACGTCACCGTGCTGTCGGTCGAACTGAGACCGGTGGACAGCGAACTGATACCGGTCGACGTCGAAGTCGACAACGACGTCACCGCGCTGTTGGTCGAACTGAGGCCGGTGGACAGCGAACCGATGCCGGTCGACGTCGACGTGGACAGCGACGTGACCGCGCTGTTGGTCGAGCTGAGGCCGGTGGACAGCGAACCGATACCCGTCGACGTCGACGTGGACAACGACGTGACCGCGCTATTGGTCGAACTGAGGCCCGTCGACAACGACGAAACCCCGGTCGACAGCGACGTGATGCTCGACGCCGTCGACGTCGACAGCGAATCGAGCGCCGTGTTCGTCGCGGCGAGTTGCGACCCGTTGATCGCATCCGTGCTCGACGAATCGATGCGCCCGGCCGCGACGTTGGTGATCTGCCGCTCGCTGCCCGCTTTGCCGACGCTGACGACGCTGGTCGGGTTGATGCCGTTGAAGTTGTACGTGACGCCGCCGACGACTGCGCTGGCCGTCGGATTCGGCGCGGCCGTCGTCGATCCCGAGCCGAGCGCGACATCGTTTGCGTTGTTGGCCACGGCCGATGCGCCGAACGCGACCGCCCCCGCCGCCGCCGCGGTCGACGTATTGCCCAGCGCCAGCGAACCCGTGCCCTGCGCGTTGTTGGTATTGCCGATCGCCACCGCGCCGTTGCCGTTCGCGGTGTTGTTCGAACCCATCGTGACCGCGCCGGTGCCGATCGCGCTGCTCGGATCGCCGATCGCGACCGCGCCGTCGCCGCTCACCGTCTGGCCGAAGCCGAGTGCGACGGCGCCCGTGCCGCCGAGCACCTTCGACGCGTTGCCGCCCGCGATCGAACCCGCACCGGCGGTTGCGGCAACCGAGTTGGAATCGCCGATCGCGACGGTCGAGCCGGCAGCCGCGACGCTGTTGATGCCGACCGCCGTCGCATTCGTCGCCGACGCCGTCGCGCCGGGCCCCAGCGCGCTGGAGGAAACGCCGGTCGCCAGCGCCAGGTTGCCGAGCGCGGTCGCGAACTGCTGCGTCGCGGTCGCCTGCACGCCCGTCGCGATCGAACTGAGACCCGACGCATTGGCGTTCAGGCCGAATGCCACCGCATTGTCCGCGCCGGCACGCGTGTTCGAGCCCATCGCGATCGAGCTCGTGCCGATCGACTGCGTGCCCGAGCCGGGCACGCCCGCGGTGCCGCCCCAGCCGATCGCGATCGACGAGGTGCCCGTCGCGCCGCTGTTGACGCCCATCGCGACGCCGGAATTACCGGAAGCCAGCGCCCCGCTGCCGACGGCCACGCCTGCCGCGCCCGAACTCGTCGACTGGTTGCCGAGTGCGACGGACCCGGTGTCCGTGGCGTGCGACGCATAGCCGAGCGAGACGCTCTGCGCGCCCGCCGCGCTGGCACCGAGCCCCATCGCCGCCGCGTACTGGCCGGATGCCAGCGCGTTGTTGCCCAACCCGACGGCGGACACGCCGGTCGCCGCGGCGCCGCTGCCCATCGCGACCGAACCGCTTTGGGTCGCGCTCGACAAATTCCCGATCGCGACCGAATACGGGCCCGAGCCGATCGCCTGCACGCCCATCGCCACGCTGTTGACACCGTTCGCTTGCGAGTTGATGCCGACGGCCGTCGAACCATCCGCCATCGCATGCGCACCCGGGCCGAGCGCCGTGGCCGACAAGCCCTGCGCCGTCGACAGGTTGCCCACCGCGGTGGAATTCTGTTGCGCGGCGGTCGAACCGAGGCCGATCGAGATCGCCGTCACGCCGCCCGACGCGGTACCGCCATCCGGTGCGTACTGCGCATGGGCGCCCGCATGGAACAACGCCAGATATGCGGACGCCATCAGCATGGCGAGCCGTCGCGGCGAAGGCAGGCCCGCACGCGTCGCGCCGCTCGCGCTCGCGGCATGCGCCGCCGTGCGCCGCGACGACGCCACACGCTTGCCGCGTGCCCGGTCAAGCTCCGAAGCCGCAACCCAGGCTCCCAATGCTTCGTTCCAGATCGACTTGAACGACTTGTTCATCTTGTGTTCCCTCGGTTCTCATGTGCTGGATGACGCAACGGCGAACGCGGCACCAGGCGAAGCGCGGACCTTCTCCGCTTTCGCCCGGCTCGCGACGCCCCGCTTCTCACTTCGCATTACTAATCAAAACTACGAACAGCGTTGCGCAAAACGCTCGACCCACATCGCGACGGCACGACCGACCGTCGCGCGTGCCCGTTCGGCACGATGCGTGATGGCGATCGCCGGTTATCGATTCACGGAAGTCGACATCGCCTGCCCGGCCGCGACAGGGCGCACGACGCGTCGCGAATCCGCACGCGCGTACCCCGTCGCACCTGCCGAAGGGCGACTTCGAGTCTCATTCGGAAAAGCGTCGCTCGGACGCTGGATGAACGGACGCCGACCCGCATCGCGGGCGGCCCGTCATCTTTCATTCAGGCGGTGAAAGGCGCCATCCTGTCCCCGGGTTTGCGGCATGCGCCGCCGGATCGCTGACGCTGACAGCCGGCGCCGGATCGATCGACCCGACACCCCGACCTGCCATGCTTGTCGTATTCATATTTTTCGTATCCGCCTGATTCGATAGAGCACCGCGCGCGGCCTCCGGCTCGATCGAACGCCCGGCGGCCCACGCGCAGTCACTCACCCCTTTTCCGTCCGGCGGCAACGGTTTTTTCCGGATTTCCGGAAAAAACCGACCGCTCACCGAACGACCCCGGCACCGAATTAATCGATCGAATTTACTTGACGATTTCTTCTCGCCCGATGCCTCACACTCAGCCCCATCCCGTCATTTCACGGCTCATCTTGTATATCTAAAAATTCCGCGAATTATGACGCCTTCATTACCCTCGTGCCTGTTATTCATTCGTTACCGTCTTCTCATTATACGGGAATACCATCATTCAATGTGACATTGAATATTGGCAGCCCGCAAAGCGACGGCGACGGCCATTTTCACGACAGCCGGAAGCATTCAGAGAACCGATTCCAGCCGCGTCGTGGCTAGTGTGCCGACATTCGTTCAAACGAACCTTTTCCGGAGCGGAAAAATACTTTTCCGTAGCGGACGGCATTTACATTCATACACATTCGCATGAAATTCGATTTTTCCGGAAACGGAAATTCTCGTCCGCATTACGTCTAGCCCAGTTGACCGACAAGGAATCCGGGAATTCGATTTACGCCATTGCCATCGGATTTCGACACCTCGATCGTCAATTCATCATACGGGCCATTTTCACCCTTGAAATCATTGAACCGGAAATAAAGACCGTAATTTTCGAAATCGATTCGGCACATTTTTCCGGCTCATTTTCCGGGAGAGCCGACGGCACCGCCGCGCACCTTGCGATGCCCCTGCGACAAGCCCACACGCGCCGCACGGAATCCCACCTTCGACGCTGTTGCCGACATATAATTTTTTGCAACAATCGTACAGATTGCGATGCCTCCGACCTGACAGGCCACTCCCCTCCCAACGCGTTCGCAACCATGTCATCCCGCTTGTCCAGTTCGGCGTCGCCACGCACCACGCCGGATCTCGCCGGCGCCCATATCCTCATCGTCGACGACCGCCCGAACGACCTGCGGCTCCTGACCGAAATCCTGCGCACCGCGCAGTGCCGGATCAGCGTCGCGTTCGACGGGCTGCAGGCCTATCACCGTGCGCAGGCCATCGCGCCCGATCTGATCCTGATGGACGTGCGCATGCCGCGCATGGACGGTTTCGCCGCGAGCCGGCTGCTGGCGTCCACCCCGTCGACGCAATCCATTCCGGTGATCATCCTGACGGCCGCCGGCGATCTCGAGGACCGCATCGCGGGGCTCGAAACGGGGGCGATCGACTACATCGTCAAGCCGTTCGAACCGGCGGAAGTCATCGCGCGAATCCGCAATCACCTGAAGCGCGTGCGACGCAGCCAACCGTTCGCGCACCTGCCCGACTTGCCCGACAACCGCGACGCGGCGCTCGTGCGCGCGGCAAGCGACGTGCTGCTGCGCGACCTGCGCCATCCGCCGGCCCTCGAGGAGCTCGCGAAGCAGGTCGGCACGCACGAAAAACGGCTGTCGCGCGCGTTCCGCGACCATCTCGGCCAGACCGTATTCGAGTATCTGCGCGACACGCGGCTGCGCGCCGCGATGCATTTCCTGTCGGAAACGTCGATGGGGATCGGCGACATCGCCGAGGAAATCGGCTTTTCCACCCCCGGCAATTTCGCGACGGCGTTCCGCGAACGCTTCGGCGTCACGCCGTCCGACTGGCGGCGCCAGCGCCACGCGGTCGACGCGCCGGCCGCACCGGGGGGGCGCCACGGCGATGCATAGGCACTGCGCGGCATGGGCGGCGGGATGTCGCACGTTGCTCCTGCTTCTGGCGGCGCTGGCCGTCACGTGCGCGACGGTCCGTGCCGGAACGGCGCCGAATCCCGCGCAACTCGAAGCCGTATCGGTTTTCGAAGACGCCGGCACGACGCTGTCCGTCGACCAGGTCGCCGCCCGGCTCGCCGAGCCGTCGCGTCGTGCAGCCGCCACGGCCCGCACTGCATTCAACGTGACGTTTTCGCGCTCGGCCTGGTGGGTCCAGGCGACGCTGATCAACCGCGACGGCGACACGCGTGCGCTGGTGCTGGCGATTCGCGACGCGCGCGTCGACCGGGCCGATTTCTACGTCGACCGGCACGGTCAATGGACGCTCGAGCGCAGCTTCCCGACCGACCGCGGCGACGCGCGCGACGCGCCGTCGCGCTACCCGACCCTCGACGTCACGCTGCGCGCGGGCGAACAACTCCCGGTACTGATCCGCATCACGTCGCGCAAGGAAATGCGCCTTGCGCCGGTCGCGTTCACCCGCGACGCGTGGATCGCGCAGGAGTTGCACGCGTCGATGTGGAACTTCGGCTTCTTCGGCGGGCTGCTCGCACTCGTGTGGTGTGCGCTGCTGATCGGCTTTTTCTCGCGCAGCGGCGTGTTCCACGTGCTGGCCGCACTGGCCCTGAACACCGCGCTGTTCGAAGCGGCGTATCGCGGCTACCTCGCGATACTCCTGTCGTCCGGCGCGCGCGAGTGGTCGACACGCGGCGAAACGATCTTCGCGTACCTGTCGGTCGCATGCTTCATCGTCTTCATCCTGATGGTCGCGCATCGCGAGAAGGCGAAGATGCCGATGCGCGCGGTGTACGTGGTGTTTCTCGCGCTCGAATGCGTGGGGATAGCCGGTGCGGCGTTCGGCGATCTGGCGACCTTCGCGTGGTTCTGCCTGTGGCTGAACACCGTGCTCGCGATGGTGAACATCAGCCTGGCGCTGATGCTCGTGATCCGGCGCACGCCGACGGCCCGCGTGATGCTGATCGCGGTCGCGTTCGCGACGTTCAACATGCTGATCCGCATGCTCGACGGCCGCGACGCATTGCCGCCCGTGCTGTCGTGGATCCGGTCCGACGTCTATCCGAACCCCGTCATCGCGATCATCGGGCTCGCGACGCACCTGCTGGTGCTGGCCGCGTGGATTCACCACGTGGGCCGTCAGCGCACCGAGGCACGCAAGCGGCTCGAACACTGGCAGCTCACCGAGCAGGATCGGCTGCGAGACGAGGTGGCGCGGCGCACGGTCGCGCTCAACGATGCGTTGCAGCAGTCGAAAACGCACATGCAGCAGAAGATCGAGACGCTCGGCTACGTCAGCCACGACCTGCGCGCGCCGCTGTCGACGATCAACGGCTATGCGAAGCTGCTGCTGCAAGGCGCGACGCGCAGCCAGGCGCGGCTGATCCGGTCGATCGACCGCAGCATCCGCTACCAGCTCGCGCTGATCGACGAATTGCTCGCGTTCACGAAGGCCGAACTCCAGCCGCTCGGCGTCGCGCCCGACCGCACCGACCTGCCCGGGCTGCTGGACGACATCGGCCACTACGCGCTCGCGCTGTGCGCGCAGCAGGACAACCGGTTCGTCTACCGGCCCGTCACGTCGCTGCCGCGCACGGTGCTGATCGACGGCATCCGGCTGCAACAGGTGCTGCTGAACCTGCTGTCCAACGCATCGAAATTCACGCGCAACGGCACGGTCACGCTGTCGGTTCACGCGTCGCGCGAAGGCGATGCATGGCGCCTGCTGTTCGAGGTCGCCGATACGGGCATCGGCATCGACATCACCGCGACCACCGACATCTTCCGCGCGTACCAGCAGGTGCAGGCGGTCAACGGCGGCACCGGGCTCGGCCTGTTCATCGCGCAGCGCATCGTCGCGGCGATGGGCGGCGAGCTGGCCGTCGCAAGCCAGCCGGGGAGCGGCACGACGTTCTCGTTCGCGGTCGCCGCGCCAGCCCTCGGCCATGCGCTCGCGCCGGTGTCGGGGCTCGTCGGGCGGTTTCATCCCGCCGACGAAGCGGAACCGGCCGGCGCGGCGCCTGCGATGCGCAGCCCGCCCGCCGATGCGCTCGCCGAGCTGATCGTACTCGCCGGCGAAGGCCGGCTGACCGATATCGAGGAATGGCTCGGCCAGTATGCGGACGAGCCGGACCATGCGTCGTTCGTGCAGGAAATGCGCGAGCACCTCGATGCGCTGGACCTGCATGCGATCGAGAAACTGGCCGGCTCGCTGAAACGCACGCGCGTCGCGGATACGCCGTTCGACACCGAGGCGGACGCGGCCGGCCCGGCCTGACGGCGCCGCGCCGCGCGCATCGTTCCACCGCGGTTCGCCCGCGCGGCCGAACGGCCCGCTACGATCGCCGCATCGTCGATACCAGCGCGATGTCCTCTTCGGGCGGCGCCGGCCGCGCGGGCGCATGCGTCGGCCGCTGCGCGCCGAGCCCCGTGCCGCCGGTGCGGCGCCGCGCCGCGTGGCGCTCGATGACCCGCTGCAGCACGCAGAACACGCACAGCAGCGCGCCGATCACGATCCGCGTCCACCACGAGCTCAGCGTGCCGTCGAACGTGATCAGCACCTGGATCGTGCCGAGGATGCCGACCCCGAACACCGAGCCGATCACGTAGCCCACGCCGCCCGTCAGCAGCGTGCCGCCGATCACGGTCGCGGCGATCGCGTCGAGCTCCATTCCCTGCGCCTGCAGCCCGTAGCCCGACAGCACGTACAGCGTGAACACCACGCCGCCGAGCGCCGAACAGAAGCCGCTCAGCGCGTAGACGCCGATCTTCGTGCGCGCGACCGGCAAGCCCATCAGCAATGCCGAACGTTCGTTGCCGCCGACCGCATAGACGTTGCGGCCGAAGCGCGTGAAATGCGCGACGTAGATCGCGACGGCCAGCGTCGCGAGCGCGATCAGCGCACCGGCGCTCAGCGTGCCGCCGCCGACCGGCACGCTGATGCCCGCAATCGCATGGAACGCCGGCTCGTTGATCGTGATCGACTGCGTCGTGATCAGGAAGCACGCGCCGCGCGCGAGAAACATCCCGGCGAGCGTGACGATGAACGGCTGCAACCGGAAATAGTGGATCAGCGCGCCCATCGCCGCGCCGTACAGCGCGCCGAACGCGAGCGCGAGCGGCACGATCGCCCACACGGGCCAGTGCAGCCGTTCGGCGCCGACCGCGCAGAAGATCGTTGTCAGCGCAACGACCGAGCCGACCGACAGGTCGATGCCGCCCGACACGATCACGAACGTCATCCCGATCGCGACGATCAGCAGGAACGCATTGTCGACGAGCAGCCCGGTCAGCACCTGCATCGAGAAAAAACCCGTGTACATCACGGACCCGAAGCCGAACAGCGCGACGAACAGCACGATCGTCACGACGATCGGCAACGTGCGCGGATCGGCGAGCCGGCCAAGGAAACGATTCATCGCGGCGTTGCTCCGGTGGGGGTGGTGCGCGATCGCGCGGAAGGCAGCAGCCGCGACGCATGCCGGACGAGCAGCGCACGCGCCGCGTCCGACTGGATCAGCGTCACGACGATCACGACGACCGCCTTGACGACGAGCGTCGCCTCCGGCGGCACGCCGATCGAATAGGTCGTGTAGGTGAGCGTCTGGATGATCAGCGCGCCGAGCACGGAGCCCGCGAGACTGAAGCGGCCGCCGAGCAGCGACGTGCCGCCGAGCGTGACCGCGAGGATCGCGTCGAGTTCGAGCAGCAGCCCCGCGTTGTTGCCGTCGGCGCTGCGCACGTTCGAGCTCGCGAGGATGCCCGCGAGCGCCGACATCACGCCCGAGCACAGATACACGCCGAACACGACCGCGCCCGAGCGCAGCCCGACGAGCCGCGTCGCGACCGGATTCACGCCGATCGCGCGAATGAACAGCCCGAGCGCCGTGCGGTTCACCAGCAGCGCGGTCGCGCCGATCGTCGCGAGCGCGATCCACACCGCGCACGGCACGGTCGCGAGATAGCCGCCGCCGAGCGCGAGGTAGCCCGGCGCGCCGATCGGGATGATCTGGCCGCCCGTCAGCAGTTGCGCGACGCCGCGCCCGGCCACCATCAGGATCAGCGTCGCGATGATCGGCTGCATCCCGACGAACGCGACGAGCAGCCCGTTCCACGCACCGGCCAGCAGCCCGACGCCGAGCGCGGCGGCCAGCGCCGCGCCGACCCGCGACGGGTCGGCCTCGAGCACGGTCGCGGCCGCCGCGCCGGCGATCGCGACGATCGCGCCGACCGAGATGTCGATCCCGCGCGTCGCGATCACGAGCGTCATCCCGAGCGACACGATCACGAGCGGCGCCGCGCGGTTCAGGATGTCGATCGGCGCGCCGAACAGATGGCCGTCGAGCAGCGCGATCGACAGGAAGCCCGGACGATGCGCGACGTCCAGCGCGAACAGCAGCGCGAGCGTCAGCACCGGCCACGCGAGCGAATGACGAAACAGCGTGCGTAACCACGTCATGACTGGCCTCCCGCAATCAACCGGTAAACCCGCTCCTCGGATGCGTCGGCGCCGGACAGCTCCGCGACCTTGCGCCGGTCGCGCAGCACCGCGATCCGGTGGCTCACCCGCACGACCTCGCCGATCTCCGACGAGATGAACAGGATCGCGAGCCCCTGCGCGCACAGCGCGAGCACGCGCTCCATGATGTCGAACTTCGCGGCGACGTCGATGCCGCGCGTCGGCTCGTCGAGGATCAGCAGCTTCGGGTCCGTCGCGAGCCAGCGCGCGAGCAGCACCTTCTGCTGATTGCCGCCCGACAGCAGCCCGATCGGCTGCTCCGCGTCGCGCGCCTTGATGCCGAGCCGGGCGATATACGTGTCGGCGATCTCGCGCTGGCGCGCGCGCCCGATCAGTCGCCACCAGCCGCGCCGCGCCTGCAGCGCGAGGACGATGTTCTCGCGGATCGACAGCGCGGCGACGATGCCCTCCTTCTTGCGGTCTTCCGGGCAGTACGCGATGCCGTTGCGCACCGCATCGTGCGGCGACGCGAGCCGCTTGCGCGCGCCGTCGATCTCGATCGCGCCGGTATCCGGGCGCGCCGCGGCGAACGCCAGCTGCGCGGTTTCGGTGCGGCCCGAGCCGAGCAGGCCGGCCA
Organism: Burkholderia sp. MSMB1826; assembly: GCF_001526325.1. NCBI lineage: Bacteria > Pseudomonadati > Pseudomonadota > Betaproteobacteria > Burkholderiales > Burkholderiaceae > Burkholderia > Burkholderia sp. MSMB1826. Next base: position 7,874 of record NZ_LOYN01000011.1, on the reverse strand, counting down.
GCCCGACGATCTCGCCGGGGCGCACGTCGAGATCGAGCGCGCTCATCATCCCGCGCCGGCCGACCTGCTGCATCGACAGGAACGGCGCGGCGGTCGCGGCGGTGCGCTCGACCGCAGCCGCGCCGGCCTGCAGCGTGTCGGACATGCGCTCGCGGCCGGTCATCTTCGCGACCAGCGCGTCGACCGGCAGGTCGCGCGCGAGGTACTCGCCTTCGCGCTCGCCGTTGCGCATCACGGTGATCCGGTCGGACACCGCATAGGTCTGCTCGAGAAAATGCGTGACGAACAGAATCGCGATGCCCGACGCCTTCAGCCGGCGCAACACGTCGAACAACCGCGCGACCTCGCCATCGTCGAGGCTCGAGGTCGGCTCGTCGAGAATCAGCACGCGCGCGTCGACCGACACCGCACGCGCGATCGCGACCATCTGCTGCACCGCGATCGGATACGCGTCGAGCGAGCGCGTGACGTCGAGCGACAGGTCGAGTTCGGCGAGCGCCGCCCGCGCGCGCGCATGGATCGTGTTCCAGTCGATCGCGCCGCGCCGCATCGGCTGTCGGCCCGCGAAGATGTTCTCCGCGACCGACAGGTTCGCGCACAGGTTCACTTCCTGATACAGCGTCTGAATGCCGGCCGCCTCGGCTTCGCGCGGCGCGGCAAAGCGCACGGGCCGGCCGCCGACGCGAATCTCGCCCGCATCGTGCGCATGCACGCCGGTGAGCACGTTGATCAGCGTCGACTTGCCCGCGCCGTTCTGGCCCATCAGCGCGTGGATCTCGCCCGGAAACAGCCGGAAGTCCACGCGCTGCAGCGCGCTGACGCCCGGAAACGACTTGTCGATGCCGATCATCTCGACCACCGGCGCACTCTCCATGCATCCTCCGTCGAAGCGTCGCCGGACGGCGGCCGTCAGGCCGCCGTCCGTGCGCACAGGTCAGTACTTGCGGGTCGGCAGCACCTGCGCCGCGACGTTCATCGGGAACACCGTCTCGTTGGTCACGATGCGCTTGGGCAACTGCTTGCCGGCGACGACGTCCTTCACCGCGCTCATCAGTTGCGGGCCGAGCAGCGGGCTGCATTCGACGTCGACGTTGATCTTGCCCGCGATCATCGCCTGGAAGCCGCCCTTGGTCGCGTCGAACGACACGACGCTCACGTCCTTGCCGGGCTTGATCCCGGCCTCTTCCATCGCCTGGATCGCGCCGAGCGCCATGTCGTCGTTGTGCGCGTAGACGACGTTGATCTGCTTGCCGTAGGTCTTCGCGAACGCTTCCATCACCTGCTTGCCGCCGGCGAGCGTGAAGTCGCCGCTCTGCGACGCGATCACCTTGAATTTCGGGTTGTTCCTGATCACTTCGAGCAGGCCCGCGCGGCGGTCGTTGGCCGGCGCGGAGCCGACCGTGCCCTGCAGCTCGACGATGTTGATCGGGCCCGCGTCGTTCTTGTAACGCTCTTCCATCCAGTGGCCGGCGCGACGCCCTTCCTCGAGAAAGTCGGAGCCGATCATCGTCACGTACAGCGACGGGTCCTTCACGTCGACCGCGCGGTCGGTCAGGATCACCGGGATATGCGCGGCCTTCGCTTCGGTCAGCACCGGCTCCCAGCCCGATTCGACGACCGGCGAGAACGCGATCACGTCGACCTTCTGCGCGATGAACGAGCGGATCGCGCGAATCTGGTTCTCCTGCTTCTGCTGCGCGTCGGAAAACTTCAGGTTGATGCCGGCGTCCTTCGCCGCGCTCTTCACCGATACGGTGTTCGCGGTGCGCCATGCGCTTTCGGCGCCGACCTGCGAGAACCCGAGCGTGATCGGCTTTTGCTGCGCGTGCGCGCCGGTGGCCAACACCGCCGTCGCCGCGACGATCGCGGTGGCCGCCAGCTTCCTGATGAATGTCATGGTCCGTCTCCGATGATGTCGTTGTGTGCCGCGGCGCTGTTGTGTTTCTACGTGGCGCTGGCGCGGATCGGGCGGCGCCGGCCGGCGTGTCCGGTCGGCGCGGTATACAAGCCCCGCATCAGTCTAGGAACAAGTCCGATAACCTTCCAATGAAATATTGGATTGAGGCGATACCGGAATCGGCATACGTATAAACACCTAACCCCGGATCGGCCGCGCGCGTGCGGCGCACGGTTCTTGCTCCGTCGCGCTGGCGGTTCGCACCCCATGCCGGGCGCCCGCCCTTCACGCGAACCGAAAGGAGACGAGCATGATCGCCGCCCATGAGCGCGGGTCGCCGCGCACCGACGTCGCCGCCGGCCGGCGGTCGTCGACATGAAGCAGCCCGCTTCGAGCGCCGTCGCGGCGCTGCGCCATGTCGACGACCGCCGCCCGGGCTACACGCGCCGGCGGCTTCGCAACGGCTTCGCGTATTACGGGCCGGACGGCGTGCGGGTTCACGATGCCGACGAAATCGCCCGCATCGACGCGCTCGCGATTCCACCCGCGTACACCGACGTCTGGATTTGCATGGACCCGCTCGGCCATCTGCAGGCAACGGGCCGCGACGCGCGCGGCCGCAAGCAGTATCGCTATCACCCGCAATGGCGCGCGATCCGCGATGCGAACAAGTACGCGCGGATGGCCGCGTTCGCGCGGGCGCTGCCGCGCATCCGCGCGCGCGTCGCGCGCGATCTGGCATTGCCGGGCATGCCGCGCGACAAGGTCGTGGCGACGATCGTCCGCTTGCTCGACACGACGCTCGCGCGGATCGGCAACGCGGAATATGCGCGCGAGAACGGCTCGTACGGGCTGACGACGCTGCGCAAGCGCCATTTGAAGATCCAGCCCGGCCAGGTGCGGCTGCGCTTCGCCGGCAAGAGCGGGATCGAGCACGACGTGACGGTCGACGACGCGCGGGTCGCGCGCATCGTGCGGCGCTGCGCGGAGCTGCCCGGCCACGAGCTGTTCCAGTATGTGGACGACGACGGCGTCCGCCATCCGGTCGGGTCGTCCGACGTGAACGACTATCTGCGCGAGGCCGGCGGCGCCGATTTCACCGCGAAGGATTACCGGACCTGGGCCGGCAGCGTGCACGCGCTCGCGTTGCTGCGGCGCGTGGAGCATCGCGGCGTCACGCATGCCCGCAAGCAGATCGTCGAGACCGTGCGCGCGGTGGCCGACCTGCTGCGCAACACGCCGGCCGTGTGCCGGCGCTGCTACATCCACCCGGCCGTGCTCGATGCGTTCGAGGCGGGCACGCTCGCCGCGCTCGCGGTCCGGCGGACGCCGCGCGGCCTGCGGGCGGACGAAGCGGCGTTCGCCGCATTGCTCGTATCCGCGCGCCGGCGAATGGCGAAATGAATGGCGAGGCGACCGCCCCCGGCGCGCGTGCGACCGATGGGGCGCCCTCGACGCCGCGCCTCCGGCGTGTCGTTTACCACCGGTTTCCGGGCGCATGACCGATAGCCGCTCGCACCCGTTTCTCTAAACTGGTTCGCACAACACACCTGCCCGGTGTCGTCCGCTGCGCGCGTCACGCCACCGGCATCGAGGCATCCCCGAGACATCCGCCTTCGCTGTCCGTCGGTCCGCACGACCCCGCCGCATTCCCGCCGGCCGGTTGCCAAGGCAATTCCAGGAGAGTTCATTGAGCCCGTCGCAAGCGCACTCCGCGAAAGCCCGGTCTTCGCGCCAGTCCGTCAAGCTGGACGACATCACGATCGTCGACCCTGCCGTCCTCAAGCGCGCGGTCGGCGCGATGGCGTTCGGCAATGCGATGGAATGGTTCGACTTCGGCGTCTACAGCTATATCGCCGTCACGCTCGGCAAGGTGTTCTTCCCGTCCAGCAGCCCGTCCGCGCAGTTGCTCGCCACCTTCGGCACGTTCGCGGCCGCGTTCCTCGTGCGTCCGCTCGGCGGCATGGTGTTCGGCCCGCTCGGCGACCGCATCGGCCGCCAGCGCGTGCTCGCCGCCACGATGATCATGATGGCCGTGGGCACCTTCGCGATCGGCCTGATCCCCAGCTACGCGTCCATCGGCATCATGGCGCCCGTGCTGCTGCTCGTCGCCCGCCTCGTGCAGGGCTTCTCCACCGGCGGCGAATACGGCGGCGCCGCCACCTTCATCGCCGAGTTCTCGACCGACAAGCGCCGCGGCTTCATGGGCAGCTTCCTCGAATTCGGCACGCTGATCGGCTATACGCTCGGCGCGGCCACGGTCGCGCTGTTGACGGCCACGCTGTCGGAGGACGCGCTGCTGTCGTGGGGCTGGCGCGTGCCGTTCTTCATCGCCGGCCCGCTCGGCCTCGCGGGCCTCTACGTGCGGCTCAAGCTCGAGGAAACCCCGGCATTCAGGAAGGAGGCCGAAGCGCGCGAGGCGGACGAACGCGCGCGGCCGAAGCAGCGCTTCGCGACGCTGCTCGTCGAACAGTGGAGGCCGCTGCTGCAATGCGTCGGCCTCGTGCTGATCTTCAACGTGACCGACTACATGGCGCTGTCGTACCTGCCGAGCTACCTGTCGGCGACGCTGCACGTTCGCGAATCGCACGGGCTCTTCATGGTGCTGCTCGTGATGGTGCTGATGATGCCGATGACGCTGTACGCCGGGCACCTGTCGGACAAGGTCGGCCGCAAGCCGGTGATGATGGCCGGCTGCGTGGGCCTGCACGCGCTGTCGGTGCCGGCGCTGATGCTGATCCGCACCGGCGGCATGCTGCCGATCTTCGGCGGGATGCTGATCTACGGCGTCCTGCTGTCGACGTTCACGGGCGTGATGCCGTCGGCGCTGCCTGCCCTCTTTCCGACGCGCATTCGCTACGGCGCGCTCGCGATCGGCTTCAACGTGTCGGTGTCGCTGTTCGGCGGCACGACGCCGCTCGTCGCCGCATGGCTGGTCGATCGCACCGGCGACCTGATGATGCCCGCGTACTACCTGATGGGCGCGTCGTTCATCGGCATCGTGTCGGTGCTCGCGCTGCGCGAGACTGCGCGCGAGCCGCTGCCCGGCTCCGGGCCGTGCGTGGCGAGCCGCGCGGAAGCGCTGAGCCTCGTGCGCAGCGGTGCCGACGAAGCGCGGGTGCGCGACCGGAAGTTCACGCCGGTCGGCGAGCGCGCATGACGCGAGTCGATGCGACGCCGCGCGGCCTGCGCGCGTCGCCGTTCGCGTGACCGTCAGTTCGACGGCAGTTGCTGCGCGTCGAACCAGTCGAGCAGCGTGCGCGTGACGAACGCGGGATTCTCCAGGTTCGAGATATGGCCGGCGTCGGGCACCAGCGCATGCGCGCAGCCGATCACGCTCGCCATCTTCACGGTTTCCGACGGCGGGCGCGCCATGTCGCCCGCGCCGCACATCAGCAGCGTGTGTGCGGCATCGAGTTCGGCGAGCGCCGGCAGCGTGTCGGGCCGGCCGAAGATCAGCCGGCCAAGCGGCGCGATCGATTGCCGCAGCCGGTCGGCGGGCAGGTTCGCGAGCGCATGACGAAACGCCGTCGGCACCGGGCCGTCGAGATCGACGTCCGGGCGGAAGAACAGCGGTACGATCGCGTCGAGCAGCGGCGGCGCGATGCGGCCCGCGGCCTCGATCGCATCGAGCATCCCGAAATAGCGCGTGCGCGTCGCATCGGGCTCGGCCTCGAGCGACGCGTCCATGATCACGAGCGAGCGCACGCGCTGCGGCTCGCGCAACGCGAGCCGTGCGCCCCACATGCCGCCGACGCTGAGCCCGACGATCGCGCACTGTTCGATGTCCAGCGCGTCGAGCAGCGCGCTCGCGTGCGCGGCGAGGTCGTCGAGCGTGTGCGTGCCGTCCGGCAGCGCGCCCGATTCGCCGTGCCCCCACAGGTCCGGCACGATCACGCGATACTTGCGCGACAGCGCGTCGATCTGCGGCGCCCACATCGTCGCGTCCCACAGATAGCTGTGCCCGAGCAGCACCGGAAAACCGGCGCCGTGATCGTGGTAATGCAGGGTACTGCGCTGGATGCTGTGTGCGGGCATGCTGTCTCCGGGATGTCAGGACTCGGCGGTGGCCCGGAAACGGGCGCCGCGGTCGGCGGCGTTCTGCGACGAACGCGAAGCGGCGCATCATCGCACAGGTGCAGGTACCGCGCATGACGGCGCGCACGGCGCTGTCGCGCGCCGCGTTCGTCATCCGACGCGATACATCGGCACCACGTTGCTGCCGGCGGTGTCCTGCTCCGTCGCGAGCGGGTGACACGCTTGTTCGAGCAACCAGTTGGTCAGCACCGCGATGTCGAATTCGTTGCACGCATCGGGGTTCTGCACGAGCACGTAGCTGCCCGATGCAACGGTGCAGTGCGGGAACAGCTCGACGAGCCGCCCCTGCTTCAACAGCCCGTCGACCAGCGGCCGCCTTCCGATCGCGATGCCGTGCCCGTCGACCGCGGCCTGGACCAGTTGGTCGTACTGGCTGAAGTGCAGCGCGCCGGCCGGCCGCAGCCGCGGCACGCCGAGCTCCTTCAGCAAATGGCTCCATCCGTGCCACGGCCATTCGCCGCGCGGGTCGTCGAGATGCAGCAGCACGTGCTTGTCGAGGTCGGCCGGCTTCATCGACGCGGCGTCGCCCGCCGCCGTCATCAGGCTCGGGCTGCACACCGCCACGACACGCTCGCGAAACAGCACCTCCGTATCGTCGGTCGACGTATACGGGCCTGCATAGCGCACGGCCAGGTGCAAACGTTTGCGTTTAAGATCTTCAATTTCGCTCGTTGCCGACACGCGCACGTCGATGTCCGGATAGCTGGCGCGGAATGAACCGAGGCGCGGGATCAGCCACAGCGCAGCGAACGAGACGGTGGTCGACAACGAGATGGCGCGCTGGCCGACACTCGACGACAGCTTGCCGACCACAGACTCCAGGTCGGACAACGCGAACGAGATCGCGTCGTACAGCTCGCGCCCCTTGTCGGTCAGCGTCAGCGAACGAATGTGCCGATGGAAAAGCTCGATCCGAAGCTGCTCTTCGAGCGCCTTGACCTGCCGACTCACGGCCGATTGCGTGACGTTCAATTCCTGCCCCGCACGCGTGAAGCTCAAATGACGCGCCGCGCATTCGAAGCCTCTCAGGAAATCCAGCGAAGGCAGACTTCTCAATCGCTTTGCCAATCTCACATTAGCCATACCGCCGCCTCAAAGTTGCACCCATCGACAGGCAAGTTGCCGTTCGTCTCCCTGACTCGTCTCTCCTATTTGGATTCGGAAACGATTTTATATTGAAGCATGGATGCATATCATTCTTATTTTCAATCGTGACACTTGTATTTATCTATCGATTTTCATCGCACCAGTACGCTTACACGAACATTATCCGGTTGTGATTTTGTAAATTAATATGCGAACGAATCGAGGGCTCGACAGGTTCGATAAATTCCCGTAGAAACAACCGGTTTCCAGCCAAATTCGCCGCTATCGCAGCGCTTTATCCGCATAGACGGAGGCGAAACACAATGCCTACAATTCAATTTCAATTTGCCGACTTTTCCATTTTATTTTCCGGATTGCGAAAAACAAACTGTCTGCAACAGACACGGAAAATCCCATTAAATCCGGAATTAGGCGTTTATTAAAAAATACTAAACGCATGAAATTCAAGCTTTCCATACGGTTTCATAAACCGATGAAGCGATTATTTCCGGAAATGAATAATTCGCCGGCCGGCAGCGCCGGTCGGCGTCGGCGCGTTCGCCGGTCGGCCGGCATCCGGCCGGCACCGCGCGACAGCCGGATGTATCGATCCGCTACGGGCTGTCCACCGCGCCACTTACCCGCGCCGTCACTTCGCGGCGGTAGCGGTTCAGCTCCTGCGCGGTCGCGAACGTGCGCTCGAACAGGATCGACAGGTTGTGCAGGATCCGCTCGACGACCTTCTTCTCCCACTCGCCGTCGAAACGGATCTGCTCGTCGAGCCAGCGCTCGA